>NZ_BKFU01000007.1:0-99330 GCF_008980265.1 Acinetobacter sp. TUM15064
ACCACCGAATTTCTTCGCACATACAGTTGCAATTGCAGCTGTTAAAGTTGTTTTACCATGGTCAACGTGACCGATTGTGCCCACGTTAACGTGTGGCTTATTACGTTCAAACTTAGCCTTAGCCATGTTCATCTTCCTCGTTTACGTCGAACACAGGTATAAACAACTCAGTATCGACACATCGCCTAAAAAAATCAGACACCAAATACTTGAAAAGCAGACTAATAAGCCTGCTTTCTTAAAACTTGTAGATAATCTACTAAACTGTAATCTGGAGCTCTTATCGAGATTTGAACTCGAGACCTCTCCCTTACCAAGGGAGTGCTCTACCACTGAGCTATAAGAGCAAATATAAAACTTCAAATGGAGCGGGAGACGAGGGTCGAACTCGCGACATGTAGCTTGGAAGGCTACCGCTCTACCAACTGAGCTACTCCCGCACGATGTTGGTACAAAGACCACTTTTTGAAGTCTTAAAATTGGTGGTGAGGGAAGGATTCGAACCTTCGAAACTTTCGTAGCGGAGTTACAGTCCGCCCCCTTTGACCGCTCGGGAACCTCACCATTTTACACTTACTTCAGTGTCGCTCTTTACTTAACTTACTCAACTCTCTAAGATGGTGCCGGCACACGGATTCGAACTGTGGACCTACTGATTACAAGTCAGTTGCTCTACCAACTGAGCTATGCCGGCGTTTCTTAGTGTTTCGTACGTTTCGTATCGGAACGGTGTGCAGTTTAGCAAAACTCAAAATCCTTGCAAGTGTTTTTTTCAAAAAAAACGTCAAAAACTCACAAAATCAATCCGTTTGATGATAATTCAACCGCTTTGATCACTGCGCGAGCTTTTATTTGGGTTTCATTCCACTCAGATTCAGGATTTGAGTCATAAACAAGCCCTGCTCCAGCCTGAACATAGACCTTATTTTCACGAATCACGCAGGTACGAATCGCAATCGACATGTCCATTTCACCATGCCAGCCTAAATAACCAACAGCACCACCAAAAATTCCACGTTTTACTGGCTCAACTTGGTCAATAATTTCCATTGCTCGAATTTTAGGTGCACCCGAAAGAGTGCCTGCAGGGAAAGTTGCTTTAAAAACATCCAATGCATCCACATCATCACGGACTTCACCTTGAACATTGGACACAATATGCATGACATGTGAATAACGTTCGATCACCATTTGATCTGTCACTTGCACTTTTCCAATTTTTGAGACGCGACCGACATCATTTCGCCCCAAGTCAATCAACATCAAATGTTCTGCAATCTCTTTTTCATCCGATAATAAGTCTTGCTCAAGAGCTAAGTCTTCTTCTTTGGTTTTACCACGTGGGCGTGTTCCTGCCAGCGGACGTACCGTTGCAATGCCATTTTCAAGACGCGATAAAATTTCAGGGGACGAGCCGACAATATGAAAAGGCTGATTATTTTCCAAAGTTTGCCCTTGCACCAAGAACAAGTAAGGCGATGGATTCAAATGACGTAGTGCGCGATATACTTGCAGAGGTTCTCCATCAAAGTCAGAAACCATGCGATGCCCTGGTACGACCTGCATCACATCACCCGCACGAATATACTCTTTCACCGTCTCAATGGATTCTAAGAATTTCTGTTTTCCAGTGAGTGACTCAAAATGTGGTGCAGTATGTGGAGTCGCTTTAAGACTAATTGGCGTTGCCAACAAATCCTCTAGAACATCTAGTTGCTGCTGTGCTTGCTGATAAGCCTCCGCATTATTGACATCAGCATGCACGATCAGGAATAAAGTATCTTTTAAATTATCAAACACAATTACTGTTTTAGACAGCATCATCCAAATATCTGGTAAGCCTACAGGATCCGCTTCTGGCACGTTATTTAAACGTGGTTCAATATAACGTACTGCATCATAACCAAAGTAACCCACCAAGCCCCCTGTAAAGCTTGGTAAAGCAGGTAAATCTGCTTGGGTTGGAACTTTATATTGAGCTTGAAAATCACGGATATATTGAAAAGGATCTACGCAAGGCTGCTTTTCTATCGCTCCATCGGCTTGTTGAATGGTGAGCTCACCTGCGTTGCACGAGAAAACAGTCGATTCACCTAAACCAATAATCGAGTAGCGCGCCCAGTTTTCACCACCCTCCACGGATTCAAACAAATAGGCTTGCTTATGCTCTTTTAGGCGAGCAAAAACAGATAATGGCGTCTCGGTATCAGCTAAACGCTGACGATAGACAGGAATTAGGTTATAACCTGAGTTTTTGAGTTGATCGAATTGAGCTTGTGTTGTCATGAGTGTTTCTCTATTTTTTCAATATGGCGATATCAGTTTTTAAAATTAGCAGGTTGAGTTTCGCCATCGAAAAGCCATATGTTTACTCATGTTCATTCCTTCGTTTACAAAGTTACCCAATCAGCTCACACAGATTATCCACCACTTGTTGTGGCTGACAATCTAAAATATTTTCACCATGATTATAGCCATAGCTGACCACAACACAATCAATACCCGCACGGCGTGCAGCCTCAACGTCATTGGATGAGTCCCCAATCATTAAGACCTGGTCTTTGTTTTGCGCATATTGCTCAACACAGTGTAACAACTGACGCGGATGAGGTTTGCGCTCTTCAAAACGATCTCCACCAATGACATCAGCAAAATAATGACTCATCCCCAAATGATCGACAATGGCGCGTGCAGGTTGTTCAGGCTTATTGGTCACACAAATCATGGTTTTCTTTTGCGCCAAGCCCCATTCCAAAAATGGCACAATGCCATCAAAAGGTAGCGTTTCCACACATGGGTCAGCATTATAAATCTTTAAAAACGTATCCAATAATTGTTGTTGCTGGGCTGGATCAACTTCACCAGTCAAATGCTTCAAGGTACTTTGACAAAACAGTGCCGTTCCTTTTCCTATCCAGATCCGCACCTGTTCTTCCGTCACGGTTGGTAGTTGCATGGCGTTGAGACTCATGTTCATGGCACGATGTAAATCCGTGGCAGAATCCACCAAGGTTCCGTCTAAATCAAAAAGTAAAACTTCTCGTTGCGCCAAGTTAGCAATATTCATTCACCCTCACCCATTTTTATCATGTGCTGCCCAAAAACAATCAAGGCATGCTGTTGCATGCCTTGATTGTAGTGTGATCTGAATCTTATTTGAACATCAGCCACGCAATAATGGCTAAAATAATCAAGACAATGATTGAGATGAGTCCCAGCGAGGCATTTTTCTGAGTTTCAGCCTCTTGCGCAACCTGTACTTTTGGAGCCTCATTGTTCTCAACCTGAGGTACGCTAGGCGCAGTCAAGTCCACCCCTGCTGGAATAGGCGCAGGTTTAGGAATACCAACATTTTGTGGCATACCATCACGTGTTAGGCTCACATTAGCATCACGCTCTTTCAGCTCTGGCATTCCCTGATCATTCATTTGCTGTGCTACTGTTTTGGGTTGCTCAGGTTCTGCTTGTGCTGTTTCCGAAGTAGCAACAGCTTCCGATGGCTGAGCAATCGTCTCTTCTACCACAGTCGCACCCAACGTCGCATCATCTACTGACTCAACCACCTGCTCAAGTGGCTTTGCAGGCTCAAGTACTGAAAACTTTAAGCTGGCAAACTGGACAATATCACCCTGCTTTAACAAGGTCTCTACAGCAATTTGCACATCATTGACAAACGTGCCATTTGACGAACCGAGATCTTGTAACCAGAGTGCTTGCTCTTTCAGTAAAAAGGCTGCGTGCTTACGCGAAATTTCAGATTGTTGTAATAAGATATCTGCCGTCTGATGACGACCCACCAACATATCACGATCAATATTAATTTCTTGACCAGTTAACTCACCAGAAATTGCTTGTATTTTCCAAGTCATGACTTATCTCTCTATGTGCTGATTTATCATAACACAGTGAATATTCTTTACCATTTTGCCTTTTATGCAGATGAAGTAAAATCATCTATGCTGTATTCGACTGTAAATCCTCAGATTTTAAAGTAAGTTGTCGAGACCGACTTTTGTGTCATCTGCCCAAGCATGGCACCTTGCATCCGATCAACACTTAAATTCTTCCATACAGACTCAGGTTGCTGCACTTGTGGTAACTGACTTGACGTGGTCTTCTGAGGCACTTTAGCAACGGGTTGTTTTTGAATCACAGGTTCAATCGCAACAGGTGTTGTTTCTACCTTAGGTTGAGTTGCTGTCGGGCTGCTCGGTACACGCTGATAAGATTGTGGCAAGCTTGGTTTCGTTGAGCTAACAGGCAAACGTTGTTGGAAGACATCATCGACATTTTCTGGTAATTTTGAAAAACTACCATCTTTATCCATAGCCAACTGCAAACTGTATAACTGACTATAGCGCTGTTGAGAAAGTCGACGTGCTGACTCAGCATCACCAACAATCGTTGGATGAATGAAAACCAACAAATTGCGTTTCTGATCCGTCTTACCATCTGAACGAAATAAGCGCCCCAAACCAGGAATTGCACCTAGACCAGGAATTGACTGGCGTGAATAGGCTGTATTATCAGAAATCAAACCACCTAGAACAATGGTATTACCATGTTCTGCCAAGACTGAAGTCTTGATCGCACGCTTACTGGTAACCAAATCTTGCGCTTCACCCTTATTGGTTTTGACATCTGAGACTTCTTGTTCAATCTCTAAACGGATCGTTCCGCCTTCCCCAATATGTGGCACCACCTTAAGCGTTACACCCACATCTTTACGTTCAATCGTTGTATAGGGATTGGCTGTGCCTGAAGATGTGGTAGAAACCGAACCCGTCACAAACGGTACATTCTCCCCCACAACAATATAGGCTTCTTCATTATCCATAGTCACAATAGACGGTGTGGAAAGCAGATTCGACTTAGTTTTACTCTTTAAAGCCTGAATCATGGCACCATATAACTGGCGAGAACCATCACTGCCTTCTTTGTAATCACCCAAAATGAGTGAAGCACCAGCTCCAATTGCACTGGCTGCCCCTGCACCACCACTGGCTAAATAACCCGCCGCAATACTTTGTAAACTTGAACCAATATTGTCAAAGTTAATAATTCCCACACCACTGCTTAAATCACCCATCGCCCATTGTACGCCCAGTTGATCTGCATCATTCCCTTCCACTTCAAGAATAGTTGCCTCAATCAGGACCTGCTGACGACGAGTATCCAATTGCTGAATAGCAGACTCAATTTCACGCATGAGCTGTGGATCGGCTTTAACAACCAACGCATTTTGTGAGCTATCAGCAATAATACTCACTCCATTACTATTAAAACTGGTGATGTTGTTTTGATTGCGATTGGACTGGCTATTTAAGTTAATACTGGGTGTAGAAATCTGTGAAGACGAACCCTCACTGTTATTATTTTGGCTAAAGGCCGCATTAGTGTTGCCACTATTATCAGCAGACTCGTTACTATTGACTGCTTGTCCCGAAACTAAGCCTTGTAAAATCTCAGATAAGTTTTTGGCGCTGGCATATTTTAAACGAAAAACCTTCAAGCCACCCAGACGTTCCGCAGCAGGCACATCGAGCATCTCGATCATTTGGCGAATACGTTTACGTGTAGCGGTATCCCCTTTTAAAATAATCCGATTGGTGCGGTTATCTGCAATAATACGTATTCTTGAGCCTTTTAAGTCCTTGATGGAACCTGTGCCGCTCATACTCTCCAACAACCCTATCATCTCTTCAGCTTGACTCGACTGTAACGACACCGCTTCAATATCATTTTGTCCCGTACCATCCAAATTACGGATAATGGTTTCAAGCTGATAAATATTGCTAGCACGATCGGAAACAATCAGTGCATTGGTTCCATTCACTGCCGATAAATGTGCAAATTGTGGCATCAGCGGGCGTAATGCTGGAATTAAATCATTGGCATTGGTATTTTCCAGCCAAATCACCCGCGTCACAATCTGATCACCTGTAGCGCGGTGACGTGCGTCATAGGGAATGCCTGAGCTTTTTACATTACTATCAGGCACAATTTTAATGGTTCTGCCAGATGGGATTGCCACTACACCATTCACATTCAGCACCCCTAAGAACAAATCATAAACTTCTTCTTTGTTAAGTGCTTTGTTTGAAATGACCGTAACATTGCCACGAACCCTTGGATCCACCGCAAAATTTTTCCCAGTGATATCTGCAACTTCATTAATAAATGCGGTTAAATCTGCATCGCGTAGATTAATTTTCCATGTTTGCGCATAACTGGCTGTGCTCACCGTGGCAAGCAAAGGTGCTGCAATTGTTAGTGCCCATGCTGAGCGGTGATTCAATAAAGCCATAAATCCAAATCATTCCTAACTGATACTGGTGATGCTTGATCACTGAAAATTTTGTTGTACCGTAATGATACGATCACCACGTTTCACTTCTATTTTTACTTGTCCTTCACGACGCGCACGCTCCAATAACTGCGCATCATTTTGCCCCTGTCCGATCGCTTGACCGTTTAAAGACATAATCTGATCTCCCGCCTGCAAGCCTAAACGACTACGTAGTGCAGCAGGGGTTTGTTCCGTCACCTGATAACCTTGGCCAGCATTATTGTTGGTACCGACACCCAAATCCTTTAAATATTGCTCGCGATCTTGTTGTAAGCCCTGTACTGCTTGGCCTAATGCTTGCTGCTCTTGACTCACAGGAGGAACTGCAACAGGTGCAGTCGTCGGAGCCACAATTTGCTGATCTAGATTATCAATTCCTTGGAACAACAATTCTCGGGTTTGCCCACTGTTATTTTTGAGAATCGCGCGGTCCCAATAGACCTCAGCCAGATAATATGAACTGCCTTCTATGCTCTCCCCCACCCGATAACGATCTGCTACATTATTTGACTTAATCACAGCAGATGAAAACTGACTAGGTTGCCCAACCACCACACCTTGTAGCTGTAAATTGAGCTGATCATCTGCAGGATTCTTACTTTGCTCTGCAAATAGCGCAAAATTGGTAATATTCGGGACTTGGGGTTGCTGTGAACCCAATTCAACACGTGGCATTTGCATAACTTGTGGTGGCGCCACCCAGAGCCAAAATAAGCCAGCCAACTTCCAGCATAGTGCCAAGATCAAAAGCATTAAACACAGTGGTGCTAGGCGCTCAAACTGTTTAAGGTTCAGCTCTGGTAATTTCTGTAGATCAAAATCCATTAAAAGCCCCCATTCAGCAGAGGCTGACGCGAACTCACCACATAACTATCTAGACCTGCTTTACCTTGATAAGATGGCACATTTAACATTAAACGTTGGGTTAATTGCACATCCAGCATCAAGTCTGGATCAACCGTTAAATTCATGAGTTTTTGTTGACGTTGATCCTGCAAATTAATCATGAGTTTATTTTGATCTTGCGATAACTTTCCTGCCAACGATGGAATTTGCATTTGCTGTGGACGTTGCGCAAAGATATACATCAATTCCCCTCCAGCCCACTGCATGCCACCACCTACCTGACTAAAACCTTGCTCTTTTTTATAATTAAAATCAATTTCTTGCAACTGGATTGCATTGCTAGGCCATTGCCAATTGGCGACCGACTTTAAAGCTTCTGGAGCAATTTGTCCGTTCAAATCCCGCACTATGACTTTTTTCCCGAAACCATAGGCCAACACACCATCCAGTTTGGTATTGGCACTATAAATCTCAACATTGGCGCCTGCACGCAGTAACAGTAAATCTAAAGGTCGGGTTGTCCAAACAACGGTTCCACGTAATTTTCCAGTTTGCCAATCGGCCTGTCCATGCCAAAGATTACCGCTGACATTCTGCAAAATCTGATTGTTTTTATAAAATTTTGCAATGAGCCATGCTGCCGGTATTTGCAGCAAAACGAAGATTAAAAATACTACAACTGTAAACATCCACCACGTGACGTATTTAGGTTTTGTGATTCTCCCACCACGAACTTTCAATTATTCTTCCTTGCTTCATTTTTTGTCTTTCTTTGATAGACATTATGCATAATTTTACAACAACACCAAACGTTAACTACAAAAAAAACCAAGCATATAATGCTTGGTTTTCGCAGTTTATGTCACGTCTGTGACAAGGCGATGACTTAGATTAGGAAATCTTCTAGCTTCGCACCTTTTTCCAACTGAGCCACTAACCAGCGTGGTTGCTTACCACGACCTGTCCATGTTTCAGCAGCATTGCTTTTGTTACGGTAACGTGGCTCGACAGACTTACGCGTGCCTTTCTTACGCTTCGTTGCACCAAACTCTAAAATTTGTTCGATGCTTAAACCTACATTTTCTGCAATTGCAATAATTTGGGTATATGCATCTTCAACTGCTTGATCTTTTTTAGATGCAATTAAAGCTTCCGCTTCGATTTGTAGACGCTTTAACTCTTCTACGGATAAATTACTAATATCTGGCATACATTAACTCCATTAACCAACATTTTATTTACTGAGCCTATTTAATAATATTTTGATTAGACCAAAGACTCAACTCATCCATGACTTAAACAACAATACTTAGACAGTATTTATATAGTCTAGCGACTTTTAAAATAAATAAAAAGACATTTATATTTTATGTCCGATGGTTAACTCGAATTCTTTGAGTTTATGACGCGTCAGTTCAGGGATTAATGTTTTCTGCATATTCACCTTATCGACACAAACAATAACCGCTTCCGCTTCTGCAACGATAGATTGTTGTTGCTCGCTCCAGAGTAAATAATGCATACGAAATGCACTATTTCTAAGTTCTTCAATCCGTGCACCGATGCTTAATTGATCTGGATAAAATACAGGTTTTAAATACTTGCACTGATTTGATGCGACCACAGTCAGTATGTCCGAAGATAAAATACCTGTCCGCTCAATATAGGCCAAACGAGCACTTTCCACATAACGGTAATACATGACGTTATTAACATGACCAAAGGCATCCATATCTCCCCAAGCCACCTGTTGGGTATAAACCAATGGGTAATCTAACAGGCTCCGCATTATCCACCTATATTTTCATTTCGACAAAATTTGCATTATTTTCAAAAATTAAATTTAACTGTTTAATTAAATCCTCATCCCCGTTTAAGGTCGACTTGATTCTTAAATAGTTCATTAATACATTATCTGGATATAAATTTAATAACTCATCGGCTTGGTCTTTGTTCCCTAAAGCGGTATAAATATGCCATTTTGCAAAACTCAAAACGGGCACACTCATATACTTCGCTTCCCATGCTTCGATATGCTGTTGTAAATCGACATAATCAGGTAGCTGTTTCAAAAGTTGCTGTTGAAACCACAAATAAAATACTTCTGCATTAAACTGTTGATTGAGCAAATGAATCGACAGAATTTCATGTTGTGCACTCAAATCAGGCATGCGCGCTAATAATTTAAGCCATAAAAGTTGAATATCATAACTGCGGGTAAAAATCTGATCCGATAGATCTAAATAGCGCTGTTTTAAATCTTCTAAATTGTCATAGCTGGCTTGATCAAATTTAATCAACAAACGTTTCAACCATGCTTTCTTCACATCCTGATCCAAATGACCATATTGGGTTGAACGCAAATACAGCCATGGAAACTGAACCGCGAAACGCCCCCACAACTCTTTTAAACAGGATTCATAAGCCGTTTGTACATCCTTTAGCCATGGTGAAAGTTCATGTTGATTAAGAAACTCAAGATGAGTGAGTGCTTGTTCCGCATCCTCTTTCGCTAAAAAGAGTTCAATACGCTGAAGTTCAGCCAGTTCAAAAGCCATGGCATTGCTTTGACTTAGTGCACTGAGTGCTTCTGGAAACTGCGCCTTCATCAAGTATAAGCGCGCATCAATAATACTTTTGAGCAAGCCCGACTGAGCAAACGCATTTTGAATAAAGGCCTGCTGATCTCGACCTGCATCTAACAACCAGATCACAGCCAATTGCTCGTAGGGATGTAAATTTTTAAAATCAAAAACCGTTTCTGCTTTACGTTTTTCCCGACTAAGATAACGTTTCAGCCCGAGCCAACATAGGTGCAAACCAAGACTCAGTACGGCTAATGCAAGAAACATCACCCAAAGATTGGTTTGCAATTGCCAGTCATGCCAAAATACATAGACATAGCCTGCACCATGTCCGTAACTCAAAACACTCAGTACAGCAATCGCAATTAAACTCACCAAGCCATAAGCAGTCAGTATTTGTTTCATCTCATTACCCCAGCAACGCACGTGTGCCTAAAATCGG
The DNA here is from genome assembly GCF_008980265.1 of Acinetobacter sp. TUM15064. Lineage (NCBI taxonomy): Bacteria > Pseudomonadati > Pseudomonadota > Gammaproteobacteria > Moraxellales > Moraxellaceae > Acinetobacter > Acinetobacter sp. TUM15064. The sequence continues at coordinate 10,223 of NZ_BKFU01000007.1, forward strand.
GGTGGGCACGACCATCAAAGTCTTTAATTTATTCAATTGTTTTAGCAGTTCTTTAGCTTTAGGATCTGGTAGCTGCTGAATGAGCAACATAACCTCAGTCAAATCTTTTTGGTATTCGGTGTATTGTCCTGAAATTAAGGCTTGACGGGCCAATAACAAACGCAATTGGGCCTCTTTCAAAATAATCTGGCGTTGCATTAACGCTGTTGCGGGTGCTTGAGCAGGTTCAAGCTTAAACCATTGTTTCCAAAAGGGTTCAGACGAATCACGTACGGTGCTTAACTGTGGTTGCTGTATTTCACGATTTAAAGCCAGATCAATCTGTTGCAGTTGACGGTTAATTTGTGCTTGCTGTTCATTGCGCTCAGCCACAAATTTCTGAATGGTTTGCATATCTCGCGCGATGACCTGATGCAGACTTTGCTTCAACGCCACAGCCAAATTATATTTTTCCAGTTGCATATCTAAAAAGGCCAATTTATCGGTGGCCACCACATACTGCTGTTGCTTTAAGGCAAACTCCACCAAGTCCAGTTGTTGTTTGATAAACAAAATTGGATCAATACCCTCAACCACTTCTTCAGTGAGCTGACTACTCGTCGCATTCGCTACTGCAGGACTCTGCTTCAAAGTTTCTTTTTGACGTTGCATGGCGACAACTTGATCGTTCAAATTAGCACTGCGCTGCTCGATTTGGTGCATCTCACTCAACAAAGCAGTTTGCTGTGTACTCAGCCCCCACACGTCATAACTCAGCTTCGCAACCCACGCCAACGCAGCCATTAACACCACTATAAGAATCTTCTTCATGCGTTCCCTTGCCCACTGCATAACAACTGTACAATCGTGGCTGTCTTTAAGTCTTTCAGTACACTCACTTTAAACTGTACATACATTTGCTGTTGAGACTGTTTCAAGATGTGAGCCAAACGTTCACCTAATACCAAAAAGTGTCCTTTTTGCAAAAGTTGAATGTTTGTGTCTAGCAGAGCTAACCAATTCAGCCAACTAGCCTCACTACTGATCAGCGCAACATAATCATTATGTTCTGATAAACATTGAACCAATTCAGCCTGTTGCTGCAAAGTTTGATGAGGACAACGGCGTTCATATAGCACAAAGTTCAGTATAAAACGCCCGTGTTGCATTAAGGTGTCCATCATAAACTGACGCCCACCCTCGCCACGCCAAAATGCAATGCTCGCATCATCAGCCAAGTTCTGCAAAACAGGTAATTGTAACATCCCTTCTGAGCTTTCCACCTCGGGCACAACACTATCTAAACCAAACTCAGCTAAAGCTTGTGCAGTCTTTTGTCCAACAGCAATCCACTGAAGATGCTTTAAGTCAGACAGAGCTAGCCCACTGCGCACCAATTGATCCATACCAAACTGTACAGCACTTGGACTAACCACGACCACAACCTGTACCTGAGGCAACTGATCATACAAATGTGCCAAGTCTGTATCCCATAGCCTTGGAATGAGTTCCAATAAAGGCAGAGAATAGACCTCAACCGCCTGTTGCTCTAGCACTTGAGTCAGGCTTTTCGCCCGACCGACTGGACGCGTATTAATAAACAACATCGTAACTAATATTAATGATAAAAAGCTTTGAGCAAGTCACCAGCGCCTTGTGCCAATAGCTCTTGCGCCAGTACAACCCCTAAATGCTCTGCTTCAGTAGCATCACCTGCCACTTGTGCTTTCAGTAAGGTTTGCCCATCGACACTGCCCACGCGGCCTTCAAGCTGAATGCGGTTATCTGCTAAAGTGGCATAGCCTGCAATCGGTACCTGACAGCCACCTTCAAGATAAGCATTGAAAGCGCGTTCAGCACGTACACAAGTATCTGTTTCTAGATGTAGTAAGGGATGAATCAGGTCCAAGACTACTTGATCATTGCCACGACACTCTAGCCCTAAAGCCCCCTGACCCACAGCAGGTAAACTCAACTCTGGTTGAATGGTATGGCGGATACGTTCTGCCAAACCCAAACGTTTTAATCCTGCACTGGCCAAAATGATGGCATCATACTGACCCGCATCCAGTTTAGATAAACGTGTTCCCACATTGCCGCGTAAGTCGATAATGTCTAGGTCTGGTCGTTGTTTTAAGATTTGGCATTTACGGCGCAAACTCGAAGTACCAACCTTTGCCCCTTGTGGCAATGCATCAAAACTCGCATAACTATTCGACACAAAGGCATCTAAAGGATCTTCACGCTCACAGATGACCGCCAGTGATAAGCCTTCAGGCAAAGCCATTGGAACATCTTTCATCGAATGCACTGCCAAATCAGCACGACCATCCAATAACGCTGCTTCAAGCTCTTTGACAAATAAACCTTTGCCACCAATTTTTGCCAATGGCGTATCTAAAATTTTGTCCCCTTGAGTAACAAAAGTTACCAACTCTACGGTGAGCCCCTCATGCAATGCTTCTAAACGAGCACGAATATGTTCAGCCTGCCAAAGAGCAAGTGGGCTTTGTCGAGTAGCGATCTTTAGGGTTTTCATAAATTTTAGTATGTGCCAATAAGAATGAAACTATCTTAAACTGAATTTCCCCCATTGGAAATGTATTCAGCCTAAAGCACTGAGTCTCATTTCTTGCAGCATTACCGATGGCTTTAAGTTAGAGCTTATGTAAGCGCTCACGCAATCCTGGCAAATGCCGTCGGCTGACTGCCAAACGTTCATCTAGCTCACGGCAACGCACTTGATACTGTCCAGAGTTAACCACCTCTAACCCTTCTAAAAAGTGAACTGAAACCAAAGCATTGCGGTGGATGCGAATAAAGGCATCCCCAAACTCATGTTCTAAGTCTTTTAAGGTTTCATCAATTAAAACACTGCCATTTCTATGACGGACAGTGACGTATTTTTGATCCGCTAAAAAATAATAAATATTTTCAACAGGAACCAACTCCACACCACGATAGGTTTTCGCTGCGATTTGATGTCGCTTTACATTAAATTCGTCCATATTTTCTTTTTGTTTTATCTCGCTCATTTGAGCTTGGGTTAATTTAGTGAGGTGACCAAGCACCTGTTGCAATTCCTGTTGCATCACTGGTTTTAATAAATAGCCTTCAGCATGTGACTTAAATGCGTCAAGCGCATGTTCATCGTAAGCTGTACAAAACACCAAAGCAGGCATGGGCTCAAGCTGACGCAAAAAATGCGCACAGGTTAAACCATCCATTTCTGGCATTTGAATATCCAAAAGTACAACGTCTGGCTCATATTGTTGAGTGAGTTCTATAGCTTGTTGACCATGCGATGCGGTTGCCACCACCTGATGTCCAAGCTGACTCACCAATCGAGATAAACGTTCAATTGCTAAAGGCTCATCATCACAAATTAGGATGTCCATTTATCTCCCCCCCAACAGTCACCTTGTTTATTTTTATAGGTTCACTGTGGCTTATTTATATTGATACTGCACAACAGTGGTATACATTCCTTCCCCTGCATAAGTTTGAAAACTGACACTACGCCCAAAATATGCTTCTAGACGCTGCTTCACATTTTCAATGGCAATACCATGTCCCTGTCGTTTATGAATTGTTTCCTTTGTAAATGGGTTAGTTATCACGATATTAACTTGATTTTGCAATATTTCAATCAGTACACTTATCGTACTCTTAGTTAAAAATTTTTCAACTCCATGAAAAATACTATTTTCAAGTAAAGGTTGTAAAGTTAAGAGTGGAATATGTACCTGCGGACATAACTCGGCATGTTCGATTTTCCATTCAACCTGTAAACGATCTCCCAAACGAATTTGCTCGATTGCCAAATAGCGTTGACATAGCTCAATTTCATCACTTAACTTCACCAACTTCAGCTCTTGAAAACTGGCTCTAAACAGGCGCGACAAGTTGAGTAACATTTGCTCTGCTTTATCTGGATCAATCGCAATTAAACTGACAACATTATTTAAACTATTAAACAAAAAATGTGGATGAATACGGGCTTGCATAGCTTGTACCCGCGCATTCAGTTCACTATGTTGCTGCCTGAACCACTGCTCTCTTAAATATAGATAACGAAAACAAAAAGTCCCCAACAGCAGACCATAACCCAAATGTAGCGCCACATCCTCGAATAGAACTGGCGAAGTTAAACCTTTGAGACTAAAATTGATGCCAAAGAAGATCAGCATATTAAGACTCAGCGTGGTCGCCAAAACAATGATCTGTAATAAAAAAAAGCCTGACAATAAAGTCATACCCAAACTTAAATTTTGCAACTTTTTTTGAGCATACTGCATCAGTGCGGTAAACGACAGCAACACCCAATTAATGTAAAGCATATAACTCAGCACATGCCCAAACACCAAAGCTGACCAAGACTGTGCTTCGGCCAAAGCCAACAGCATAGCCAACAAATTTCCACCAACAAACAGCTCCAGCAAATGTGGCCATTGCACAATTTTACTAAATAAATAGGAAATATTGGGCTTGGTCGTACTGGAAGTTAAACTTTGCGCATCTTGAACTTCGGCAAGTTGTCTTGAATTTGTTATACTCATGCGAGTTCTACCGCTTTTTATCTTATTGAGCCGACATGACCACATCTTCTAATTCCTCAAATCCGTCACAAGCCCAAACTTCGGGTATGTGGGGCGGTCGTTTCTCTGAAGCTACTGATGCCTTTGTTGCTGAATTTACAGCATCTGTACAATTTGACCAACGCTTTTATAAACAAGATATTGCAGGCTCTATTGCCCATGCGACCATGCTTGCAAAAGTTGGCGTTCTGACCGAACAAGAACGTGATGACATCATCAATGGCTTAAACACCATTCAAGCTGAAATCGAAGCGGGTCAGTTCGAATGGCGTATTGACCTAGAAGATGTGCACATGAATATTGAGTCGCGTTTGACTCAACGGATTGGCATCACAGGTAAAAAGCTCCATACAGGTCGTAGCCGTAATGACCAAGTGGCAACCGATATCCGCCTCTATGTTCGCGATGAAATTGATGCCATTTTAGAATTACTAAAAAAATTACAAAAAGGTATTTTGAGTATTGCGGCTCAAAACACGCATACCATTATGCCGGGCTTTACCCACTTACAAACGGCACAGCCTGTGACTTTTGGTCACCACCTACTGGCATGGTTTGAAATGTTAGTCCGTGACTCTGAGCGCCTCATTGACTGTCGTAAACGTACTAACCGTATGCCTTTAGGTTCAGCAGCACTGGCAGGTACCACTTACCCCATCGACCGCGCATTTACAGCAGAGTTACTGGGTTTTGAAGCTGTTTCTGAAAACTCGCTTGATGCAGTATCTGACCGTGACTTCGGTATTGAGTTCAATGCTGCAGCTTCGCTGATCATGATGCACTTATCACGCATGTCAGAAGAACTCATTCTGTGGACATCTGCTCAATTTAAGTTTGTAAACATTCCAGACCGTTTCTGTACGGGCTCATCCATCATGCCACAAAAGAAAAACCCAGATGTGCCTGAGTTAGTACGTGGTAAAACAGGCCGTGTCTATGGCGATTTGATGAGTTTGTTAACACTCATGAAAGGTCAACCGTTGGCGTATAACAAAGACAATCAAGAAGACAAAGAGCCTTTGTTTGATGCGATTGATACCGTGCGTGGCTCGCTCATGGCTTTTGCAGACATGATTCCTGCTTTGGTGCCAAACATCGACATCATGCGTGAAGCAGCGCTTCGTGGCTTCTCAACTGCAACCGACTTAGCTGATTACCTTGTTAAAAATGGTGTGGCTTTCCGTGATGCACATGAAATTGTGGGTAAAGCTGTTGCTTTAGGTGTTCAAGAGTCCAAAGACCTCTCTGAATTGACTTTAGAACAACTTCAACAGTTCTCTGACTTAATTCAAGCTGATGTGTTTGAAAAAGCGCTGACCCTTGAAGCGTCAGTCAATGCGCGTAACCACATTGGTGGAACTGCACCTGCGCAAGTAGAAGCTGCCATTGAACGTGCCCATGCGCGTTTAGAAAAACTTTATGCTCAATAAGGACGTCTAGATATGACTCGACAAGTTTTTTGCCGTAAATATCAAACAGAAATGGAAGGTTTAGACTTTGCACCGTTTCCAGGTGTAAAAGGTCAAGAGCTTTTTGAAAGCATCTCCAAGCAAGCTTGGGGAGAATGGTTAAAGCACCAAACCACGTTAATCAATGAAAAGCGCCTAAATGTGTTTGAACCTGATGCGAAAAAGTTTCTTGAAGAACAACGTGAGAAGTTTTTTAACAATGATGAAAGCTTAGAGAAAGCTGAAGGCCTAAAGCCTGAGGCGTAATAAAGCGGAGTACTGCTCCAGCACGCCGTAAGACAAGCGAAGCGCATCGTTTCAAATGTCATGAAAGAGTCTGTAAAAGGACTCTTTTTTTTATTTGCATGTCGATTGACTAAATCACTCTCTAAAGTAAAAAAGAAGATAGATGACACGTGGATGACTTAATTACTGTTTAAACCGATTATTTGTATCCAAATGATTGAGTGTAAACATAGCGCTACAGAACCTGTATAAAACTCAACATTACACTACAAGAACCTACATGACGCAGAAAAACATCTTTCCTATAATGACATTCAAGGATAGAGGGAAACCTCTTATCTATAACGATAAATATCCCCGATTTTAGTCTCAGATTTCCCCCAAAATCTGAGATTTTTTTTATCCAAAAATTAAGCAACCATAAAAAAGCACAACCGAAGTTGTGCTTGAAAAATAAAATTCGCTTTTTTTATTTTTGGATATGTTTTTCAACTTCTTCAAAACTGGTATGACGCACATCCAAGCCTTTCACCATGTAAATCACTTGCTCAGAAATGTTACGCGCATGGTCGCCAATCCGTTCTAATGAACGTAATACCCACATCACATTAATCACGCGCGCAATATGACGCGGGTCTTCAATCATATACGTCATCAAAGTACGCGTTGCAGACTGATATTCACGGTCAATATCAGCATCGGCCATCATCACCCGTAACGCTTGCTCAGCATCCAAACGCGCGAACGCATCTAAAGCATCATGAATCATGACACGAACTTGGTTACCAATATGACGCGTTTCCATATAACCACGTGGTGATTCGCCATCTTCACATAAACTTTGCGCAATACGAGCAATTTTCGCAGCCTCATCACCAATACGCTCTAGATCAGTATTGGCTTTCGACATTGCAATCACCATACGCAAATCAATCGCAGCAGGATGACGACGGGCTAAGATCAAGGTCAATGCTTCATCAATTTCACGCTCTAATTGATTCACTGCATTGTCTTTAAACTGTACATCTACCGCTAAGTTGGCATCGGTGTCGAGTAGCGCATGAATTGCATTTGCCACTTGTTGCTCTACCAAACCACCCATGGTCATAAATTTGGTGTTCACATCCTGCAAATCTTCATTGAACTGTGAAGAAATGTGATGGTTTAAAACAGGACTATTTGGCAAAGGACGTACTCCACAGCAACATCATGAGGGACTAAAGTTTGAGCGATATTAAAACATATCAATTATGAAGATTTGATGACAAGAGCTCATTCTGAGCTTGTTTTGTCGATCCACAATGCTTTCATTTTTCGCATCTCATAGTCAGTCAACTTACCCACAGATGCCTTTAAATGCAAGATAATGCGCAAATCACCTTTCAAGTATCCGCATTGTATTTTGATTAAAACAGTATGCCTTCCCCATGAATGTCCATTTTTAGCACTAAACTTTTAACCAAATTGACATGCATCGAATTCAATTACACCTATCACAACTTAGCTTTCGCCAACATCATCAAAAGCAAAAGTTTATTCAAACGAATTGTTATTAGTTTCGTATATTTTTTATTGCATACATTACACTGACATATCTTAATGCATTCATTATGAAGTAAATATTTTCCAGCGTCATAAACCCTGAACCACATTCATTCACAATACTACACATTAAAAATCTGATTCCTCTATAAAATGAGGCGTGGAGAAACGGAGTGTCTCTATATCTTGTTGTCGCTGAACTGAGTTTTCTAAATCGAGTTGCTGTGAGTCATTTTTCTTTCTTTTCACTTAAAACATATACGCTCATATTTTTGTGCGTAATGCTGGCTGCCTGTCAGAAACCAGAGCCAGTGAGTTTTCAGGAACCAGCTAGAATTGAAGCGTCTTCGTCACAAACGATGGATCTCACAGATTTGTGCCAAAAAATTGGCAAAAACATGTCCGAAATAGATGCTCAGCGTACCACTTTTGCTTTAGAACAAATCAACCAAGACTTGAAACTATGTCTACCTTTACTTGATTTCCAACAGCAAAAACATTTATTGAGTTTATCTAATAAAATGTACAGTGACTTCTTAGCCGTCGATCGTACGCCACAGCAACAACGTGCTTTTGAAAGTTATGCTTTAGAAATGGCACAGCACCCGACCATTCAACAGAGTCTTTTTGAACAATTAACGCTTCGTGACCAATACTTAATCAAACATCAAGGCCAATCTTATGTGGAGTTATTCGACGCAGGCGAAGGGGAAGTCCATTACCGCCGCAGCCCTGAATATTTAGCTAAAATTTTTGCACCCTATTTACCTGTTGCAGAGCAAGCGTTTATTGAACATTTAGCAGCACAAAATCAGTACCCTGCCGTGATCGACCATCAAGTTAAAATTGATGCTAAAGAAATTGCAGATCGTGCATTGTATTGGGAAAGTTATTTAAAACAATATCCTCAAAGTAGCTATCATCAAGATGCCCGCCATTTATTGAATCTATATAGCACCTTGCTGTTTATTGGACCAAATACTCAAGCTGTTTATGATGGCTATACCGTACAAAGCAGTTATTTAGAGGAAATTGAGCGTCTTGCTGAACTCAAAAATTCAGTAGTCACCGATCATGCACGTTTATTTTTGAAATTTATTGAACTTAGCCCTGAACAAAGAACAGCTCAAATCATCTTGCCTGCTTCCACTCATCCGCAGCGTTTAGGTGCAGAGCAATTATTACAAACTCAACTCGCTCACTTTATTCAACTCCGTATGGTTCAACCCGACCAAGGCAAAGACTGCTTAAGTGATGCCATTTGCCTGAACCGCTAACATATACGCTCTCAAATTGTGCTCATATTTTGAGTAAAAAGATCGCTGTTTTTGCTTAACATGCATGTTAAGATGATGCATCGCTTGACGGAGCGCGAGTAACAACTCGCTGAGATCATCTAAAGCTTTTTATGAAGTTTTGAAGATGAGTACCGTTGAACCTGATCAGGTTAAGACCTGCGTAGGAATCAAGCCATCTAAAAACTGAACGCCTTTCATTGAACTATTTCCAGTAGAAATACATTCGTTGCATTTGTATCCACAAATCAACAACACATAGAAATAGTTTCAATTGCCATCGTTTTTGGTCGTGCTTGATTCGTTGATGTCATTCATAAGGATCATTGCAATGAACCATTTAACGAATCTTTCCGCTGAAATTTCAGCACAACATGAACAAGATGCCAAAGACCTGACCCGTATCTTGCCTGCCTCTAAAAAAGTCTATATCCAAGGTTCGCGCCCAGACATTCAAGTCCCCATGCGTGAGATTGAACTGACCGAAACCCCAACAGGCTTAGGCGGTGAGTACAATCCGCCTGTCATGGTATATGACACCTCTGGCGTATATACCGATAGCAATGTCAGTATTGATCTGAATAAAGGCCTACCAAATGTCCGTGAAACTTGGATTGAAGAGCGCGACGATACTGAAATATTAGACTGCCTCAGCTCAAGCTTTGGTCAAGAACGTTTACGGGATATTCGTACCGCTGAGATTCGCTTTGCGCATATTCAAAAACCACGTCGTGCCAAAGCGGGCCACAATGTCACGCAGATGCATTATGCTAAACAAGGCATCATTACGCCTGAAATGGAATACATCGCTATTCGTGAAAATCAACGTCAGCGTGAAGGGGTCGATGCACGTCAGCACGTGGGGCAAAACTTTGGCGCGCATAACTTGATGGAAATCACACCTGAGTTTGTGCGTAAAGAAGTGGCTGAAGGACGTGCGATTATTCCTGCCAATATTAACCACCCTGAAATTGAACCGATGATCATTGGTCGAAACTTCTTGGTGAAAATCAATGCCAATATTGGTAACTCGGCTCTTGGCTCTTCAATTGATGAAGAAGTCGCAAAAATGACGTGGGCAACCCGTTGGGGTGCAGACACCATCATGGACTTATCGACCGGTAAAAATATCCATGAAACCCGTGAGTGGATTATCCGTAACTCACCTGTTCCGATTGGTACTGTGCCTATCTATCAAGCTTTAGAAAAAGTCGATGGGGTTGCGGAAGACCTCACATGGGAAATTTTCAAAGACACACTAATTGAGCAAGCGGAGCAAGGTGTAGACTATTTCACCATTCATGCGGGTGTCTTATTACGTTATGTACCGATGACTGCAAATCGTCTCACTGGCATTGTCTCTCGTGGCGGTTCGATCATGGCGCAGTGGTGTTTGGCCCATCATCAGGAAAACTTCCTCTACACACATTTCGATGAAATCTGCGGAATCATGAAAGCCTATGACGTGTCATTTAGTCTCGGTGATGGTCTACGTCCAGGTTGTATTCAAGATGCCAATGACGAAGCACAATTCTCTGAGTTACGCACATTAGGTGAGCTCACTCATCGTGCGTGGAAACATGATGTTCAGGTGATGATTGAAGGACCAGGGCATGTGCCTATGCATATGATCAAAGAAAACATGGATCTACAACTTGAAGTTTGCCAAGAGGCGCCCTTCTATACTTTAGGTCCATTGACCACCGATATTGCCCCAGGTTATGACCATATTACTTCTGCGATTGGTGCAGCGATGATTGGTTGGTACGGGACTGCCATGCTGTGTTATGTCACCCCCAAAGAACACTTGGGCCTGCCGAACAAGAAAGATGTCAAAGATGGCATCATCACCTATAAAATTGCAGCGCATGCGGCAGATTTGGCCAAAGGTCATCCGGGTGCGCAAGTCCGTGACAATGCCCTGTCTAAAGCACGTTTTGAGTTCCGCTGGGAAGATCAGTTTAATTTAAGCCTTGATCCAGACACGGCGCGTAGCATGCATGATGAGACTATGCCAAAAGAAGCACACAAATCTGCACACTTCTGTTCGATGTGCGGTCCGAAGTTTTGTTCGATGAAAATCACCCAAAACGTCAGGGATTATGCACAAAATAAACAGAACACTGAACTGAATAAAATTCAGCAAGAAGAGGTTGAATCAGGCCTCAATAGTATGAAAAAACAGTTCCATGCAACAGGACAAAACTTGTACCAAAAAGTGTAAGTTCATAAAAAACCTTTTGTAATCATGCGATTCTCAGTTAGGATGAAGTGATAAATTTCATCCTGATTGAGCTTTATGAACATAATTAAGCAAGCTACATATCACCGTGAAGATGTCCAAATTGTAGACAGAACCTTTCTGTTTCGGGGTTTTATCCAAGTAGAAAAAGTAAATTTACGTCATCGTCTGTTTAATCAAACTGAGTACACCTCTGTGATTTCACGTGAGCTCATTCAGCGCCCTGAAGCGGCTGGTGTCTTGATTTATGACGATACACAACAAAAATTTGCACTGATTGAACAGTTTCGTATCGGCGCTATGGATGACCAAGATTCAGCTTGGCAGCTAGAAATTATTGCAGGGGTTTTAGATGGAGATGAATCACCCGAAAGTTGTATTCGTCGCGAAGCACTAGAAGAATCAGGTTGTCAGATTGAACAATTACAACATCTGTTCAGCTTCTATCCTTCTGCGGGTGCCTGTGCTGAACTGTTCCATCTGTATAGTGCTGCAGCCAATTTACCTGAACAAGGCGGTGTCTTCGGTATGCCAGATGAAGGTGAGAACATTTTATTGCACCTAATTGATTATGCGCAGATTGGCACATTACTTTCCAATGGTCGGCTCAGAAATGCGCCTGTCATAATGGCCTTGCAATGGCTACAACAACAGATTAAAACGACAAGGAATGTCTAAGGGGTCAGACATGACTTTAAATAATGAAAAAAATTGGATCATTGTCCAAATTTCCGATACGCACTTGATGGATCAAGATCATTTGGAATTTGTACATATGAATCCAGAGCAAAGCTTTCATCATGTGATGCAACACATTGTTGAACGCCATCCAAAAATTGATGCCATCGTCCATACAGGCGACTTGGCACAGGTTCCCGTGCCTCGGACTTATCAGCGCTATCTAGACTTTATGCAAAGTTTAAAGACGCCGTTTTACCAAGTGCCTGGCAATCATGACAATATTGAACACTTCCCTTTTCATGAGCAACAGAATAAAGCTCACGTTATTCACTTTGGTCCGTGGAGCGTAGTCTTACTCAATAGCGCAGTAAAAGGAAAAGTTGATGGATGGGTGGATGAAGCTCAGTTGATTCAGTTGGAACAGATTTTACAAGATTTTGCACAACAGCATATTCTGATTGCTTGTCATCATCATCCCTTTGAAATGCAGTCCAAATGGATTGATCAGCATAAACTCAAGAATACCCCAGACCTCACTGCTGTGTTGGCACGACATACCAATGTCAAAATTGTCTTATCAGGTCATGTCCATCAAGAATCATGGCGTGAATGGCACAATATTCAGTTTTATTCGACACCTTCAACCAGTGTGCAATTTAAGCCTTTAAGTGATCATTTTGCTTTAGATGAGCAAGCACCTGGTTATCGTATTTTACAATTAAATGCAGATGGAACACACGAAACACAGGTACAGCGCGTGTCACACGCGCAACAAAAAATAAATGTTGAAATTTCAGGTTATTAACTTTTCATTTTTCTCGTTTTCAATTACCTTAGTTGCTCTTACGAAAAAGTGATCAATTTAATCCAAACATCAAAGACTATCAAAATACTTAAAAAGTCTATATGATGACGACCCCCGAGGGTGGAATCTACTCGAGGGTGGATAAAAACACTTGCATATCACCATATTTTTTGCGTATTGAATACGTATATGATGAGGATTGCCCTAAATGGCGAATGACAACCAAAATACTGTCTTAGACGAACAAACTGATGTTGTAGATGAAAAATCTACAAAACGCGTGCGCAAAACTAAGCCCAAAGCGACTGACGGTGGTTCTACTGCTAGCTTATTTGGTATTGAACCTTATCAGCCGAAAAAAAATGAAGAATACATGTCTGAAGGTCAGCTGGAGCACTTCCGCCAGATCTTATTGGCTTGGAAAGCAGAGTTGATGTCAGAAGTTGACCGTACACTCAACACCATGCAAGACGAAAACACCGCTTTGCCTGATGTGAATGACCGTGCGACACAAGAAGAAGAGTTTGCAATTGAACTACGTACACGTGACCGTGAACGTAAACTCATCCGCAAAATCGAACAATCAATTGAAGCGATTAAAAACGACGACTATGGTTTCTGTGAAACCTGTGGTATCGAAATTGGTCTGCGCCGTTTAGAGGCTCGCCCAACTGCAACTTTATGTATTGACTGCAAAACGTTAGCAGAAATCAAAGAGAAGCAAAATAACGGTTAATCATGTTATTTAATAATCCTCCCCCAACCCCTCCTTTACAAAAGGAGGGGGACAACAGGATGGCTTATGTGGGTCGGTTTGCGCCATCGCCAACCGGCCCTTTGCATTTTGGTTCACTCATTACAGCCGTTGCCAGTTATTGCGAAGCAAAAGCACATCAGGGCTTATGGTTAGTACGCATTGAAGACACTGACATTCCCCGCATTTATCCTGGCAGTGAAAGCCATATCTTGCGTTGTATCGAAGCTTTCGGCTTTCAACCCGATGCAGAGATCATTTTCCAAAAAGATCGTCTCGATCTATACGAAAACGTCATTCAACAATTGCATCAACTCCAACTGGTCTATGCCTGTCAATGCACCCGCAAAATGCTCGGTTCTAATCACATTTATGCAGGTACTTGCCGTGACCTTGCTCTGCCTTTTGAGCAACAATCCATTCGCGTCAAAGTGGAAGATCTCGAGATTTGTTTTAATGATGCGCTGCAAGGCAGACACTGCTCGCAGCTAGCACATGAGCTCGGTGACTTTGTACTGAAACGCCGTGATGGCATTATCAACTATCAGTTAGCAGTCGTAGTAGATGACTACCTACAAGGTATCACCCATGTGGTTCGTGGTGCAGACCTTTTAGACAATACCGAGCGACAAATTTATTTAGGTCAGCTCTTAAATTACCCGCATCTTAACTATATGCATCTGCCTTTAGCCATGAATGATCAAGGGCAAAAACTGTCTAAACAAAACATGGCACATGCACTCGATCTCAACCAAGCACCTGCTCTACTCGCTCAAGCGATACGCGCTTTAAATCAGCCAGCTGTCGAGTTAGACCACCCTGAACAAATGTTGCAACAAGCCATCGCACAATGGGATGTTTCGCTGATTCCGCATTGCACTACCCTGCACGGCACTTATGTATAGCAAAACGATTACGGCAGAAACTCAACACTAGGCATAGCATTCAACGTTTCAATTAAAGCAAATTCAAAACTGATGTAAACCATTACAGTTATATCCATCATAAAAGCATGAGGGATAAATGCACTGATGAAAAACAGAATTCAGGAACAGCTCAAACGCTATTCGCATAATAAAAAACATGTCCAGTATGCAAATAACATGATGAAAGAAGAATCAAGCTTAGAAGCTTGATTCTTCTTTCGTTGGGTTAGTGCTTTGTGTGCTGGCATCAATTTTTAAAATCAAACTAATCATCACTGCACACATAATCAGTGATGAACCACCATAACTAATGAAAGGCAGGGTCAAACCTTTGGTTGGGAGCATCCCCATATTCATACCTGCATTGACCAAAATTTGCAGTAAGAAAATAATCGACACACCATAAGCCAAATACCCCGCACGCAGGTACTGGTTTTTCAGTGCACGATGACCAATTTTGATACAACATACCAACATGGTAAAGGACAGAATTAAGACTGTCGTAATTCCGAAAAAACCAAACTCTTCACCTAAAATAGCCAGCATGAAGTCAGTATGAGCTTCTGGTAAATACGCCATTTTCTGCACGCTATGCCCAAGCCCTACACCAAACCACTCCCCACGCCCAAAGGCCATCAAGGCATTGGAAAGCTGATAACCCGTACCTAGTGGGTCTTCCCAAGGGTTAGAAAACGACATTAAGCGCTCAAAACGGTAAGGCTCAAACACAATCAAAAAGACAAAGGCCGCAAAGATTGCACCAAAAGCCATACCAAACTGAATGAGGGGTGCGCCAGCAAGAAAGAAGATGCCGAGCATCATCAAGCTAATCACTACGGTTGCACCTAAGTCGGGCTCCGCAATAATCAAACCCACCGTCAACAGCATAATGATGCCGAGACGGATCAAGCCTTTGATGTTGTTCCTTACCTCTTCAGCACGGCGTACCACATAGTCCGCCGTGAAAATCGCCATCATTACTTTGGCGACCTCAGAGGCCTGCAAGGTGAAGCCCGCAACACGAATCCAGCGGGTCGAACCATTCACCTCTGTACCAACAACCAATACCGCGGCCAGCAGTAAAATGGTTAAGATCCACAACGGAAAAGTATTGTTAAACCAGACATTGAGCGGTATTCGGTAGACGGCGTAGGCTAAAATACCCGCCACAACAATGGAAATCCCATGACGCAATACGTAGTGGAATGAATTCTCATGAAGGCGTTCAGCATACGGCATAGAAGCCGAAGCTACCATGATCGAGCCTAAACACAACAACGCTATCACACAAAAGATCAATACATTACGCGGTGTCACTTCACTGGGTACACGTGGCGCCCAACGGCTATAAAACTGGTTAATTTTATTGATCGTTGTCTGAGCAAACTCAGCCATCTCAATTTCCTTATTATTTTTAGTGGAGTTCTTGCACACAAGCGACAAACTGATGTCCGCGCTGTGGGTAACCACTGAACATATCAAAACTTGCACATGCAGGTGACAATAACACGACATCGTGGGCTTGGGTATGTTGTTGGCAAAGTGCAACCGCCTGCTCTAAAGTGTCAGCATGCAGTAAAGTCGTTGTTCCTGCCACGGCTTTTTCAATCAATACTGCATCTTCACCAATCAATACCGCCACTTTCACATATTTGCTCAAAGCTTCACGTAAGGCACTAAAGTCTTGCCCTTTACCTTGACCACCTAAAATGATCGCAACTTTGCCACCTTTGGCCGCAATTGCTGCGCCTAAGCCATCAATTGCCGCTAAAGTTGCGCCGACATTGGTTCCTTTAGAGTCATTATAGTAACGGACCCCCTCAACGTCTTTCACAAATTCACAGCGATGCTCTAAGCCTTTAAAGCCTTTCAGCGTTTCCAACATCGACTCAAGCGGAAGATTAATCGCTTCACCCAAAGCTAAACAGGCTAAAGCATTGGCAACATTGTGTGTGCCTTGAATATACATCTCTGCACTATTCAATAACCGTGTGCGGCCACGAGCCAACCAAATCGTACCATCATCATCTCTTAACACACCGTACTGATTCATATCAGGAGCATTTAAACCAAAGCTTTGCATTGGTGTAGCATCAGGTACCAAAGGACGAGTGAGCGAGTCATCACGGTTATGAACAACTTTTTTCACACCTTGGAAAATACGATGCTTCGCGGTGTGATAACCCATCATATCGCCATGACGGTCAAGATGGTCTTCACTCATATTCAGCACCACCGCAACCTCAGCCTGTAAATTTGATGTGGTTTCTAACTGAAAGCTGGATAACTCCAAAATATATAGGTCTGGATCATCCTTGGTTAAGTCTAAAGCTGGACGGCCAAGATTGCCTCCCACCGCGACTTTCACACCTGCATGTTCAGCCATCAGCCCAATCAAGGTCGTCACGGTACTTTTTGCATTAGAGCCTGTAATCGCCATAATCGGTTTATCGGTTGCACGGCGTAGGATTTGAATCTCACTCACCACAGGAATGCCTTTGGCAATCGCAGCTTGAATTTCAGGTAGTTTCGGATCAAGCCCAGGACTAATAATGATTTCTTCAGCAGACAACAACAGCTCTGCGTCAAACTGACCAAAACTGGTTTGTACCTCTGCTGGAATTTGGTCATGACCGGGCGGGGTCGATCGAGAGTCCGTTACTGCAACGCGGTAGCCTTGGTTATGTAAAAAATTGACCGCTGCAACACCTGAAATACCGAGTCCTGCAACGACCTTAAGTCCACCACGTTGTATTAACATTTTCGCCCCATGCTTGGTCTGAAATTTATCTGCGGAAATGTTAGCACTTTGCTGTTTTGAATGCTTTTTCTGTTTTGACTTTCCCGCACTTTTTTTGTGTCAGTGCGTAAAAAAGCCGTCCCTATCGGACGGCTTTTTTATTTGTGAGTAAAAATCGTTTTATTTCCACTTCACCGCCTGAACTTCAGGCTTTTTTGCACTGCTGTCTTCTGTCGCTGGGCAGGCACAATTTCCACCACACCCACCAGACATCGCAGGTTTTAACCACGCTGCTAAACGCGTCCAACCGCGTGCTTCACATAGCTCCGCCAAGGATGTGAAAACTGAACCTGATGTCTGAGGAAATACTTTCTTAAACACCACCACCGCACTCCAGATCACTAGAGCAGCAACAATTAGAACTTCAATCATCTCAATCTCCTCGCCTATTTACACTGATTAGCCCAAATAGTGCGTTGCAATTTGATAGGTCAGGAATGACATTAAATAAGCCAAACCAAACAAGTAAATGGTCATAAAACTCACGGTTTTCCATGAACCTGTTTCACGTTTGACCGTCGCTAAGGTAGCCAAACAGTGCGGTGCATAAATAAACCACACCAGTAAAGATAGTCCAGTCGCTACCGACCAACCGAGCTCACCACCACTACTGATCAGTGAAGCCAAGCCTTGTGACATGGCATCATCATCGACAGCAGATAAGGCATATACCGTACCTAGAGCTGCCACCACCACTTCACGGGCTGCCATGGCTGGAATCAAAGCAATACAAATCTGCCAGTTGAAGCCCAGTGGCGCAAAAATCGGTTGCAGTAAATGACCAAGCATGCCTGCAAATGAATAATCAATTTCAGGTAAAGTCGCGCCTTCAGGGGCTTGCGGGAAAGTACACAAGAACCACAGCAAAATAGACAAGGCGAAAATGATACCACCTACACGACGTAAGAAGATCTTGGCACGGTCAAGTAAACCAATCCAAATATTCTTCAAGTCAGGGAAACGATAGCTTGGTAACTCCATCATCAACATATGTTGTGACTTGTCTTTCTGGAAGAATTTCAGAACGAAAGATACACACAGTGCACTCACAATCCCTGCCATATATAAAGCGAACAACACCAAGCCTTGTAAGTTGAACAAGCCCCAAACGGTTTGATTGGGGATGAATGCTGCAATCAATAATGCATATACAGGCAACCGTGCTGAGCAAGTCATCAACGGTGCAACAAAAATCGTGGTCAAACGGTCACGGGGATCGCTGATGGTTCGTGAAGCCATGATGCCCGGAATCGCACAAGCAAAACTAGACAAGAGTGGAATAAAGGCACGTCCTGAAAGACCTGCCTTATACATCAGTTTATCCAGCAAGAATGCAGCACGTGGCAAATAACCTGATTCTTCCAACACTAAAATAAAGAAGAATAGAATCAGAATCTGTGGCAAAAATACCACCACACCACCTGCACCTGCGATGATTCCATCCACCACCAAACTGTTGAGTAAAGGTTGACTAATCACCCCACCTGCGGTTTCACCCAACCAGCCAAAGAAAGTTTCAATCCCATCCATAAACGGCGCTGCCCAAGCAAAAACCGCTTGGAAAATAATAAACATCATCACAGCGAGGCTGACTAAACCGAGAACAGGATGCAAGAAAATTTTATCCAGAAAATCTGTTCGTTTGTCTTCTTCATCAACATACTGCACCACATCGTGCAATACATTCTCAACCTTCTGATGTGCCGTATCACCTTTTAAACCTGTCAACTCAGTATAAGGCACAGCATATTTGCCCTGCTCTAAAGCACTGAGGAGACTTTCAATACCCGAGTTACGTACTGCAACGGTTTCAACAATGGGCACACCCAAACGCTCAGAAAGCTTTTGGGTATTGATTTGCATCCCACGGCGACGTGCTTCATCCATCATGTTTAAAACGATTAACATTGGACGACCCAATGCAATCAATTCAATCACTAAACCAAGATGAAGTTTGAGGTTGGTTGCGTCAACAACGCACAAGAAAGCATCTTGCTGACCTTCATCGGCAATTTTCCCCATCACCACGTCACGGGTAATCATTTCATCAGGGCTGGTCGCATCTAAGCTATACGTACCTGGCAAGTCCAAGACGCGAACTGCTTGACCTGAAGGCAAACTAAACTGACCAACTTTACGTTCAACCGTTACACCCGCGTAGTTGCCGACTTTTTGACGGGTTCCAGTGAGATGGTTAAATAACGAAGTTTTACCGCAGTTAGGATTACCTACAAGGGCAACACGCAAGGCATCACTCATCTAGGTGCTCCTTCGACTTGAATTTCAATTTTTTCAGCTTCAACTTTTCTTAGGGCGAAACGTGTAAAACCCACTTGGATTAAAATGGGATCGCCTCCAAAAACGCCTTTGGTAATCACCTGTACTTTAGTACCTGCAACAAATCCTAGTGTTTCAAGACGACTAGCCACCAAGTCAGTCTGAGCTTCGCCATCCAAAGTACGATTCACTTTGCTAATGATGGCAGTTTGTTTGACTTTTAAATCAGATAAACGCACCGCATCCAACCCTTTAATATTTTGAACAGTATACAAACAAATGAGAATAATTACCAAATCAGATTCGATAATGATTCGCATCTGTTATAACACATCGACAAGCGAGAATGATTACACTACATTGAATAAACCCCAATCATTGTTTTGTATTTTTTGCTGATGTGCTGAAAAGTTATGCTAAATAAAAAACCGCGTATACCTGCGCCTGTTCAAATTCCAACCCAGCTCAGCTTTTTACATGGCTTTAAAGATTACCTCATTGCACAAACTGTCAGTCCGCATACGCGAAATGCTTATCTTTCCGACTTACTACAATGTAGTGAGTGCTGTGCTGTGAGCATGCCCGAATGGAGCAGTGATGATATCGCTGATGTTTTACTGGCACTTACGAAACAAGGCAAAAGTCCACGTTCAATTGCGCGCTGTCTATCCGCCATGCGTTCTTTTTTTAAGTTTTTACGGGAACAAAAACTACGCTCCGACAACCCCGTCGCACTGCATAAAACGCCCAAAATTGGCCGCGCACTGCCTAAAGATTTATCTGAACAAGATGTCGATGCCCTGATTCAAGCACCCGATATTGAAACCGCTCTCGGACTGCGTGATCGTGCCATGTTTGAAGTATTGTATGCTTGTGGGCTACGTGTATCTGAGCTACTGAACCTCCGCCTAGACTTAATCAATTTAAAACAAGGCTATTTAAGAATTACAGGTAAAGGCAATAAAGAACGACTGGTGCCTTTGGGGCAAATCGCAGTGGAATGGGTCGAGAAATATCTGCAAGAGTCTCGCCCACAGTTATATAAATCTGCAACCGACTATCTGTTTCTCACTCAACATGGGGGCATTATGAGTCGGCAAAATTTTTGGTACGCCATTAAACGCTATGCCTTACAAGCAGGGATTCAAGCAGAACTCTCGCCACACACCTTACGCCACGCTTTTGCAACCCATTTACTCAATCACGGTGCGGACTTGCGTGTGGTACAAATGCTACTAGGACACAGTGATCTGTCGACAACACAAATTTATACCCATGTCGCACAAGTGCGTATGCAGCAACTGCATGCCATGCATCATCCACGTGCTTAAAGCCATTAACAAATATGCATGGAAGACTATTTTTAGCAGGAAGGCTACGAAGTATTACCGAGTCTTCTGCTTTTTTTGCTATGCTTGGCGCTCTGTTTTTATAAAGTCAAAAGAAAAAGGGTTATCTATGTTATTTACCCGTAAGCCATTGTTCATTGCCTGTGTCCTTGCCTCCTCTGTTCTGGTCACAGCATGTTCAAACAATACTGAAGAAAAAAAACAAGACTCTTTAACAGCAAGCGCTCCGGCCACGGGTGAAGCATCGACATTGTCGGAACGCAATGCGAAACAACGTTTAATTGACACGCTTCAAAAGCATTTCAAAACAGCCAACATCAATGCCAAAATCATTGACATTAAAGCCACCGAAGTACCCAACCTATTTTGGGTGAATCTTGAAGGAATGAGTTCTGTCTATACCACAGCAGACGGCAAATATATTATCCAAGGGGATGTGATTCGCTTAGGCGATAAAACCCTCCACAATGTTAGTGATAACCTACAAGCTGAGGCCAATAAAAAGCTATTAGCAGAACTGAAAACTGAAGATCTACTGGTTTATAAAGCCAAAGGCAAGACCAAACATGTGGTTTATGTCTTTACCGATGCCAGTTGTCCTTACTGCCATAAACTGCATGAGCACATCCCTGAAATCACAGCTCAAGGTGTCGAGGTGCGTTACATTGCATGGCCACGTGGCGAGCAGTTCATGCCTGCTATGGAAAGCGTGTGGTGTAGTGCAGACCGTCAAGCTGCGTTTGATCAAGCCATTTCAGGTGTTCAACTGCCACCTGCAACTTGTAAAAATCCAGTGCGGGATCAATACCAATTAGGTCTAAACATGGGTGTAAATGGTACGCCTGCGATTTATAACGAAGATGGTGAATATCTCGGTGGCTATTTGACACCAAGTGAATTATTAAATCGACTTAAATAACTAATTTTTATTTGTTATTTAACTAATATTTATAGTTAAACATAAAGTTATTTCTTTCCTAGAGTCTCACAGTTTTTTTAGCTATGATCTAAGCTTGATTTAATATTTATAAGTAAATTGGAGTGTGACGTGAAACCAGTTCGTCTGGCAATCCTCGGTCTTGGTACTGTGGGTGGTGGTGCCCTTAAACTACTAAAAGAAAATGCTGCTGAGATTAAACGTCGCACCGGTCGAGAAATTCAAATTACCTATGTCGGCACACGTCGTCCACGTCCAGATTTAGAGCTTGATCCAAGTATTAAACAAAGCTCAGATTTGTTAGATATTGTGCGTCAACCTGATGTCGACGTTGTGGTTGAAGTTATGGGTGGCATCCACCCTGCTTATGAAGTGATTAAGGAAGCCATTCTTCACGGTAAGCAAGTCGTTACAGCAAACAAAGCCTTACTGGCTGAACATGGCAATGAGCTGTTCAAACTAGCAGATGACAATGCGGTGCAAATCGCCTATGAAGCTGCGGTTGCAGGCGGTATTCCGATCATTAAAGTCATGCGTGAAGGTTTAGCTGCCAACCGTATAGACTGGTTAGCAGGTATTATCAACGGGACAGGAAACTTCATCCTGACTGAAATGCGTGAAAAAGGTCGTGCTTTTGCAGATGTGCTCAAAGAAGCGCAGGAACTCGGCTATGCCGAAGCAGATCCAACCTTTGACGTTGAAGGAATTGATGCTGCACACAAACTGACACTATTGGCATCTATTGCCTTTGGTATCCCGCTTCAATTCGATAAAGTCTTTACAGAAGGCATCAGCAAGGTCACTGCGCAAGATGTAAAATATGCTGAAGAACTAGGTTTCCGTATCAAACACTTGGGTATTGCCCGTCGTGCTGAAAACGGCATTGAACTCCGTGTACATCCAACGTTGATTCCTGAAGAGCAATTGATTGCCAATGTGAACGGTGTGAAGAATGCCGTATTGGTTCAAGCACATGCTGTCGGCCCAACATTGTATTACGGTGCAGGTGCAGGTGCAGGCCCAACTGCTTCTGCCGTGGTTGCAGACGTGATTGATATTGTCCGTGACATTTCTTATACCGAAGATGGTGCAGGAACAATTCCACAATTGGCTTTTGAAGCATTAGCAGACTTACCTATTCTGCCACGTGAAGAAATGACCACAGGCTACTACATCCGTATTAATGCTGAAGATCAAACAGGTGTTTTGGCCGATGTCACCACAATTCTAAGCCGTGCTGGTATTAGTATTGATGCCATCATGCAGCAATCTCGCTTAAAAGACCTGATTCCAATCGTGATTTTGACTGATCCAGTCAAAGAATCAAAAATGGATGAGGCTCTTGCTCAAATTCAAGCCTTACCCGTCATTCATGGCGAAATCGTGCGAATTCGTTTAGAATCGCTTGATAATTAATCGGGTTGAGGGAAAGGCGCTTGTTCTCCCCTCACCAAGCTCTACACACAATTGGAACATCATCATGTCGAATGCCAATCGTTATACTGGTTTAGTTGACCGTTATCGCGACCGTTTACCAGTGTCTGCAACTACTCGCGCTATTTCTTTGGGTGAAGGTAATACGCCACTGATTAAACTTGAGAACATTCCACGTTTAATTGGCAAAAATGTTGAAATTTATGTGAAGTACGAGGGCTTAAACCCGACTGGTTCATTTAAAGACCGTGGTATGACCATGGCAGTCACTAAAGCCGTTGAAGAAGGCTCAAAAGCGATTATTTGTGCATCTACAGGGAATACCTCTGCAGCGGCAGCAGCTTATGCTGCACGTGCTGGCATCAAAGCATTCGTTTTAATCCCTGAAGGCAAAATTGCCATGGGTAAAATGGCACAAGCGATGATGTATGGTGCGATCACCATGCAAATTCGCGGTAACTTTGATGACGGCATGCGTCTGGTTAAAGAAATTGCAGATAAAGCGCCAGTAACCATCGTAAACTCAATCAACCCATACCGTTTGCAAGGTCAAAAAACCATTGCTTATGAAATCGTCGATGAGTTAGGTCGTGCACCAGATTACCACTGCCTACCAGTAGGTAACGCAGGAAACATTACTGCACACTGGATGGGTTATACCGAAGCAGTTGCCAATCAACCTGCAGATCAATTTGAGCAAGTGATTTACAATGCTGAAACTGATCAATTCACAGGTCCAAAACCTGAAGGCCTACCAACCATGGTGGGTTACCAAGCAGCAGGTGCTGCACCTTTCTTACGTGGTGCACCCGTTGAAAACCCTGAAACAGTTGCAACAGCAATTCGTATTGGTAACCCACAAAGCTGGAACCATGCGAAAGCGGTGGTTCGTGACTCTCAAGGTTGGTTTGACGAACTGACTGATGCAGAAATTTTAGAAGCACAGCGTTTACTTTCAATGTATGAAGGTGTCTTTGTAGAACCTGCTTCTGCAGCATCTATTGGCGGCGCAATCCGTGACATCAAAGCCGGTAAAATTGCAGAAGGTTCTGTGATTGTCTGTACCGTGACAGGTAATGGTTTAAAAGATCCTGATACTGCGATCAAGCAATGTTCTGACGCGGTTATGCTTTCAATTGATGCAACTTTAGAACAAGTTCGTGATTCAATTTTGTCGAATATGTAAGCTGAATTAAAAGAAGAAGCCCTGCATATGCAGGGCTTTTTTGTGACTCAATTTTTGTTGTTGAGTGAACAAAAACAAAGTCAGGTTAAATACGTTTTGGTAATTGGCTTGCCCAGTTCATTAGGCGCGTTGCATCATTGGTACGTGCTGCAGATGAGTCCGCGCCCAATAATACCACCACTGCTGGACGGTTATTTAAAGTGGTATGCATCACCACACAACGACCGGCTTCATTAATGAAACCTGTTTTTGAAATATTAATATTCCAGCCACCATTACGAACTAAGGCATTGGTATTATTTGATTTTAATACACGATAACCCAAGTTAAAATCATAGCTTGCTGTGGTTGAGAACTGACGAATCAGACCATATTGTGATGCGGCATTAACCAAAATACCCAAGTCACGTGCTGAAGCCACATTACCTGGATGTAAACCTGTTGACTCCATATAATGCGTTGAATTCATGCCCAAAGATTTTGCTTTGGCATTCATCGCAGCAACAAAAGCTGAACGTCCACCTGGATAAGTCCGAGCAAGTGCTGATGCTGCAGGATTTTCTGACTTCATTAAAGCAAATAACAAAGCCTCTGCACGGTTCATACTATCACCCGCACGTAGAGATGAACTTGAACTTTTACAGCCTGAACACGAAAAGTCTGCTTGCTGTAAAGTAATGTTCTCAGACATATTTAAACGTGCATCTGAAATCACCACCGCGGTCATCAGTTTGGTAATGGACGCAATTGGCAGAGCGGTATTACTGTTTTTACTGTACAGCACCTCCCCAGTATTGCCATCCATGACTAATGCTGCACGTGCATTGACAGTTGGCTGGTTAGAATATTTCGATGTGTCGAAAATTTGTGCAGTTTTAGCTGTGCTATTGGTAACAACACCATTTGAGCTTCGAATACTGGTGGTGACTTTTGTTGAACCCTGCGGAGCGTACTCCTCAGGATCTTCCATCATCTGATCATTAAGAAGCTGTTCTGCATCCGCAGCAGACCAACTCATAGTTGCTTGGCTCGATCCCGAACCCGGGTTGACCACCAAGTCTGCAAAGCTATGGGTACTGCTAGTCATTACAATTGACCATCCCAATAGATGCATTAAAAATTTATTTGATTTTTTCACTTTTATTCACTCAACTTCATAACCCATAAGATACATTTGCGTATCCACGCCCATTGCCTTACATTTGTACACAATGCGAATAGCATTGCCATCAACAGTGCGCATATCTTTTCAAATAAGCCTAAGAATAGGATTGCTAATTTTGTCGTTTCATTGCAAGCTTATTTTGCTTTATGTAACAAAAAATATGGTTTTTATAGTGAGGAAGTGCTAGGTGATCACAGTTTTAGTAGTAGATGACCATGAGTTAGTGCGTACAGGGATTTGTCGAATGCTCGAGGACCATGCCGATGTTCAAGTCATTGGCCAAGCTGAATCTGGTGAAGAAGCCATTAACCTTGTTCGTCAACATCATCCGAATGTCGTTTTATTAGATGTCAACATGCCTGGGATTGGTGGGGTAGAAACGACACGCCGTTTACTACAAACCGCACCTGACACTAAAGTTTTAGCCGTCAGCGGTTTAGCGGAAGAGCCTTATCCATCGTTATTACTCAAAGCTGGGGCTAAAGGTTACATTACCAAAGGCGCACCTGTAACTGAAATGGTTCGTGCCATCAATAAAGTGATGCAAGGCGGTAAATATTTCAGTGCTGATATTGCTGAGCAACTGGCCAGTTCTTATCTATCCGATACACAGACGTCACCTTTTGATGCCTTGTCTGAACGTGAAATGCAGGTCGCAATGATGGTGGTGAATTGCATCAGTGCGCAGGAAATTTCTGATAAACTTTTTGTCAGTGTAAAAACAGTCAATACCTATCGTTATCGCATTTTTGAAAAGCTCAACATCGACAGCGATGTAAAACTCACTCACTTAGCGATTCGTTACGGGCTGATCAAACCCTAATGTCTGCTCACTAAAGACCGACATGGCTCGACACAATAGCAATATTCAACTCAACCAATACCGCTTAGGCATTTGGTATGCGTCGTATCGACTGTTTATTGGCTGTTGTTTACTGCTGGTATTTTTACTGACCTATGCGCAACTGTTTTCAAACTACCAGTATCCAGCACTATATCGCTATGTACTGATTGGCTTTATTTTTATCAGTGCTTTTCAGCTCCTGAGCCTCAAGAATATACGGACACATATTCCGCTTCAGCTTACCTTACTGTTCATTGTCGATGTTGTCAGTCTCAGTTTACTCACCTTCGCCACAGATGGCCCTAACTTACAATTAAGTTTACTATTTGTGATCACGATTTTTGCCTCTTCCTTATTGGTGGATAAACAAAAAGCGCTCATCATTACTTTGATCGCAGTGATTACACTGGTTTATCAGCATTTTATTGGGACATTATTTTCAATTAGTTCACTCAACACCATTGGCAATAGTGCAGTGCTCGCCTTTTTATTTTTTGTGGTGTATGGGTCAGGTCAAATTGCTGTTCGACGCTTCCAATTCCTTGAAAACATAAATTTTTACCAATCTCAAGAATTAGATCAACTGCAAAATATTAACCGTTATATTCTTGAGCAAACCGAGCTGGGTTATTTGGTTCTCGATGAAAACTGCCATATTGTACTCAGTAACCCTGCAGCATGTGCACTCTTGGGTATTTCTCCGATTTATGCCAATGACAAATACCCTTTGTATAAAGCACAACCTGATTTATTCGAGCTACTCAAATTCGACCAACTGAAAAATGGGGAAAAATTCCAATTTAAATCACAGTTGAGTCGCTTTCAGATTCAAATCGAAATTCAAAAACTACAAGTCCCGAATCAAACGCTGACTTTATTTGTGCTGCAAGACGCACAAAAAATTAATCAACGCGTACAACAACTCAAACTGGCTGCACTGGGCCAACTTTCTGCCAGCATTGCACATGAAATTCGCAATCCTTTGGCAGCCATCACTCAAGCCAATGAACTGATGCAAGTCAATGGCCCACAACAAGAACTATTGCATAACATGATTGCCAAACAAGCTTCACGGATTGATAAAATTATTGGCGACACACTGAGCATGGCACGAAGTAAAGAAACCTATCCGACTTTAATTGATGTCGCAGCTTTTTTAGAACGTTTTATCATTGAAGATTTGCCCGATGTCAAAGAGCAAATTGACTGCCGTATTTCGGATCAAGCTTATATTCAGTTCGACGAACAACAACTGAGACAAGTGCTGATCAACCTGATTCGAAATGCCATCCGGCATAATGCAACGGAAGCTGAACATATTCAAATTCGCGTCTATAGCTATAAAAACCTTGTTCACATTGAGGTTTGCGATTTTGGAGACGGGGTTGCCACTCAGGATCAAACTACCTTGTTTCAACCGTTTTTCAGTACCTCAATCAATGGAACTGGTTTAGGATTATATTTATCCCATAGTTTCTGCGAAGCCAACCAAGCTAAGCTATACTATGTAGAACAAAAAATAGGGGCATGCTTTCGGATTGAATGCCCTCGTATAAACAATGACGTGTAATTTTCGGGGTTAAGCGTGGAAAAAAAACCACTTGTCTTATTGGTGGATGATGAACAAGACTTATGTACACTGATGCAAATGTCTTTAAGTCGAATGGGGATTGATACGCATATTGCCTATCGCTTACAGGAGGCTGTTCAAGCACTTAAAACACATCAATATGATGCCTGTCTGACAGATTTGAATTTACCTGATGGTAATGGATTAACGCTGGTGGATTTTATTGCTCAAAATTATCCTAATCTACCTGTAGCTGTATTAACTGCTTATGGCAACATGGATGTCGCGATTGCCGCATTAAAAGCGGGTGCTTTTGATTTTGTCAGTAAACCAATCAACCAAAAGCATTTAGAGCAACTTTTACAAAAAGCCTTTAACCAGCCTATCAGCCAGCTACATATTCAAGAAGATACGCTTGAACACAAACTGTTAATTGGTCAATCCCTTCCTATTCAACAGCTTCGTGTGACCTTGAAAAAAATTGCCCGCTCACAGGCCCCTGTCTTTATTACAGGTGAATCTGGAACTGGTAAAGAAGTGGTGGCCAATTTGGTACATCGCCTGAGTAACCGTAATGAAGGGCCATTTATTGCCATCAACTGTGGTGCTATCCCGACAGAACTGATGGAAAGTGAACTATTTGGACATCGTAAAGGTAGTTTCACAGGGGCAACCCAAGACAAACAAGGCCTGATCCTTTCTGCACATGGCGGCAGTCTATTTTTAGATGAAATTGCAGAACTGCCACTAACCATGCAAGTCAAACTCTTACGTGCAGTACAAGAAAAGCGTATTCGTCCCATTGGTAGCGATACCGAAATTGATGTCGATTTCCGTGTGATTAGTGCCAGCCACCAAGACCTTGACGCCTTAGTACAACAAGGTAAATTCCGTCAGGACTTATATTTCCGCATCCACGTCATGGACATTGTACTGCCTGCCCTACGTGAACGCGGCAATGACATTATTCTTTTGGCACAGCATTTCATTCAGAAAATCTGTCAAGAGTGGGACATCCCGGTCAAAACCCTAAGTGAACGTGCACGTGAGTTTTTATTGGCCCAATATTATCCGGGCAATGTGCGTGAACTGCGCAATATGATGGAACGTGCCATCACTTTAAGTGATGAAAGCAGTATTGACTTACCGCACTTGCAAACCGCCCCACTGCGACCGATTGCACAGGCCAGCTATACTAATGCCACACAACAGGGTGCGATTGGTACTGATCAACTTAGCCCTGTGCCTTCACGCAAATTACCTGAAGAAGGCTTAGAGCTGTATTTAGAAAAAATTGAAAAAGAAATTTTGATGAATGCACTCAATCTCACCCACTGGAACCGAACACTGGCGGCTAAAAAGCTCGGCATGTCATTCCGTTCTTTACGTTATCGCTTGAAGAAATTCGGACTCGATGGTGAAGACGATTCCGTTTAAAGACTTAACGACGGTTAATTAAAATCTCTGCCACATGTTCAACATAGCTTTCGTCTTTGAGTTCGTGTGGCATTGGATAAACCTGATTTGGCGCAATTCCCACCCCTTCAATCATCTGACCAGTTGGCGTGTAATAGTGAGACACGGTCATTTGCAAAGCTGCACCATTGGACAGTGGAAAAAGTTTCTGCACGACCCCTTTGCCATAACTTTTCTCACCAATCACCCATGCTCGCCCATGTTCCTTGAGCGCCGCAGTAAATACTTCTGCCGCTGATGCAGAGCGATCATTGATTAAAATTCCTACTTTCAAGTTTTGAAACTCAAAGCTTGGTAAGGCCTGAAACTGCTGATCACCCTCAGAGCGGCTTTTCGTTGAAACAATGACGCCTTGATTTAAAAATAGATCAGCAGATTCCACTGCAGCAGACAACAATCCTCCCGGGTTATTCCTGAGATCAATCAACACTGCTTTTAGACGCGACGAATGGTGTTCTTCAATCAACTGTTGAATTTCGTTGGCGGTATCTTGTTGGAAAACACGAACTTTCAGCACCAATACTTGGTTGTTCAATAACTGAGACTGAATATCTGTTTCAACCTTTCGGGTTCTCACCACATTGATTGGAACAGAATTAGCTTTCAATTGAAGGCTCACCGTACTGCCGATGGCACCACTGAGTAAATCATTCACCTGAGTATGGCTGAGCTTATGTAATTCCTGATCATCTATTTTAAAAATGGCATCTGCATTTTTTAAACCCAATTTGCTCGAGTCTGAATCAGGTTTCAGCCCACGTATCAGCCATTGTTGTAAGCGGGAATCAAATACTAAACCAAAATCTACCGAAGCCAAATCTCCTTCAGTATATTGCACCAACTGCTTATATTCTTGCGGTGATAAATAGCGGGAATAACGGTCTAAACCGCCGACCAAGCCTTTAATGGCCTGTTGAAAAAGAGCATCATCACTGCGTTCAGCCACATAATTATCTTTGACTAAACCATAAATTTGCACAAATTGTTGAATGGATTCTATTGGAACCTCAACATAGCCCTGTTCCAATTCATCATCAAAAGCAGGTGCAGTCGCTGTTTTTGCAACAGCACCCACTGGGTGGATCAAAGCAAAACCTAAAGCAATCATTACACCTATTGAAGTCCACGATGCTTTTGCCATTTATCCACCCAAATTGATTTATACGTCTAATGTAATTAAGTTACGACCTTGCATTTCTGTAGGAACAGGAATGTGCATTAAGCTGAGTAGCGTTGGTGCGACATCAGCCAATACGCCACCTTCAGCGATGGTTGCTTGCGTTGGTCCTACATAAATGAACGGCACGAGCTCTGTGGTATGCTGAGTATGTACCTGACCGCTATGATAATCCTGCATCTGTTCAACATTACCATGGTCAGCCGTAATTAACATATGACCTTTTTGTGCCATCACCGCTTCATAGACACGGCCTAAGCATAAATCAACGGCTTCCACTGCTTTCACCGCAGCATTAAACACGCCCGTATGACCAACCATGTCGCCATTGGCATAGTTCACCACCAACAGATCAAACTCGCCTGAGTTAATCGCAGCCACCAATTCATCGGTTACTTCATATGCGCTCATTTCTGGCTTGAGGTCATAAGTCGCAACATTCGGTGAAGGAATCAAAATACGTTTTTCACCTGGATATTCATCTTCACGACCACCGCTAAAGAAGAACGTCACATGTGCATATTTCTCAGTTTCAGCAATACGCAATTGGGTTTTGCCAAGGTCTGAAAGATATTCACCAATCGAGTTTTTCAATGCTTCAGGCATATACGCTACAGGCGCATCAATACTAGCTTGGTAACGTGTCAACATGACAAATTTCGATAAGTTGGGTACGACTTTACGTGCAAAACCTGCAAAATCTTTTTCAACAAACGCTTTAGTGATCTCACGTGCACGGTCGGCACGGAAGTTCATAAAGACAATACTGTCACCATCTTCAACTTTCACAGCATCGCCAATACGTGTTGCTTTGACAAACTCATCCGACTCATCAGCCGCATAAGCCAGTTCCAAACCTTCAACTGCCGTAGCCGCAGTACGTGTAGCTTCAGACTCTGTGAGTAAGCGATAAGCTTGCTCTACACGGTCCCAACGATTGTCACGATCCATCGCAAAATAACGACCAATCAAGCTGACAATACGTCCTTGATTTGGATATTGAGCAAACAATGCATCTAATTTTTCTAAAGAGGGTTGAGCACTGCGTGGCGGCGTATCACGACCATCTAAGAAGGCATGAAGGTACACGGTTGCACCACGTTTTAACGCAAGTTCAGCCATAGCCACAATATGATCTTCGTGTGAATGTACCCCACCTTCAGACAACAAGCCCATGATGTGTACCACACCACCCGCTGCTTTGGCTTTTTCAACAGCATCGACCAACACTTCATGCTCAAAAAAAGCACCTGTGCGAATGTCTTTGGTGATGCGGGTAAAGTCTTGATAGAGCACACGCCCTGCGCCCAAGTTCATATGACCCACTTCAGAGTTGCCCATTTGACCATCTGGTAAGCCGACGTCTTCACCAGAGCCTGAAATTAAACTATGCGGATGCTTGGCTTCAATCGCTGTTAAATTTGGTCGATTTGCTGCTAAAAATGCATTGTCTTCGACCGCCTCACGATGACCCACACCATCCATAATCACCAATACGTGAGGAATTTTGCCAGCAGTTGCATCCGCCATAATAAACACTCTTTTTTGTCTACAAATTAATCGCTATATCTTACCGAATTTTCGGTCAAGACTCTATGCAGGCATGATGGTTTAACACCATCATTCGCATTGTTTTCTTCAATATCGTACAGTTAACGCGCACGTTGTAATAAATAACCGCCTGCTGTAAACATCAACAAGATCGGCACAAAAACAAACCACGCAGGTGATGGTGAATACACCAAACTTGCATACCCCAAGAAGTCTTGTAGGTAAAAGAATCCTAAACCTGTAAACAGTGCAATCACCAAACGAAAGCCCATCGACTGTTGGCGAAGTGGACCAAAAATAAAGGAACACGCAATCAACACCAAGGCAATTAAAGCAAATGGAGAGGCCACTTTCTGCCAAAAAGCCAACTGATACGTTTTAGGCACTTGGCTGTATTCATGCATATAACTCATGAAACTGACCAATTGACTCGGTGAGAGATCTTCAGGATCAATAGTCACCATATGTACATATTTCGGTTGTAAAGCTAAGGCCAAAGGCATCTCAGTTGCTTTCTGTAAAGACGCATTCCCCGTTTCTAGCAAATCGACTTGTGCAGTATTCTGTAAAATCCAACGGCCATCTTGTACAAATTGCCCCTGTTCGGCATTCAATACCCCTTTTAAACGGGCATCCCGATCAAAGTCGACCACTTGCACATTTTTCAATTGACCTTGAGAGTTGGCATAATCGACATAAATAAAGCGTTGCCCTTCTCGCGTCCAATAACCACGGACTTCGCCCAGCTCAGCAGCCGTTCGATGACTTTTCACACTTTTGGCTTGCTCATTGGTATAGGGAATCACCCATTCACTTAAAGCAAAAGACAGCACCACTAAAATCAATGCCGAACGAATCACCCAACCGACGATCCGCCAAAGACTCACACCAACAGAGCGCATCACTATCAGCTCACTGTTCGATGCCAAAGTGCCCAAGCCCAATACAGAACCAATCAGTGCTGCAATCGGCAGAATTTCATACAAATATTGTGGTGCCCCCCATAGGACGTAGCGTAAAGCATCTAACGCCCCATACCCATCTTTGAGAGAGCCTAACTCACCTAAATAAGTAAACAGAATTTGTAGAACTGATAAAATGGCTGTGGCACCTATCATTGCCATCGCGGTGGTTTTGGTCACATGTTTTGCGACTATACGACGTGCGAACATGATTAAGACCCCGCTCGTTGTAATGTTTTCTTAATTTTGGGTGCAAGCTTTTGTTTACGAGAAAACAGTGCTGCTGCAATCGCATAAATCACCAAAATCAGTGGATAAGCCCAAATGCCCATTTCTTCTTTGCTGACCCGAGTTTTAATGGCCATTAACGCCACAATCAGACTGGCAAAAATCAGTAATGCTGGAAACAGCTTTAAATAACGCCCTTGACGTGGACTCACTTCAGATAAGGCTACAGCAAGCATCAATGCGACCACAATCGCAAAAGGCACAAAAATACGCCAACCCAATTCACTCGCCACGACAGGATCATTACGATTATCCCAAAGTTTCACGGTAGACAGTGCTTCAACATCAGCACTTTCAAACTTCGCTTCTTTATCATTTTCTAAACGTAGACGATAAGACTGAAACTCCGCTTGCGTATAACGCGGCTGTCCTGGATAAATTTCATAACGCCGACCCTGTACCAAGTCCACCACATTGGCAGGATCATTTTTAATTTCAACACGTGTGGCTTCTTTGGCCAAAATCATGACATCAGGCTTACCCTCTTTTTCAGCACGCTGATAAAAGAAAATATCTTTGAGATTCTTGCGGTCTTCCGACAAATCACCTGCATAAATAGTATAAGGGCCAGATGAAATGAACTCTTTAGGGCGAACCAGATCAAACCCTGTTCGTACTGCCTGACTGGTGGTGAGTTGTTCAAATTGACGAACACCCCACGGCGCCATCCACAACATTAAAATTGCTTGGACAGCAAGATAAACCACCGTAAGTGGAATCAGAAGCCGTCCTAACTGATTACGACTAACCCCACTACCATTAAGTACCGCCATTTCATGATCGACATATAAACGACCAAACACCAGCATCAAACCAATGAAGAAGCCTAGAGGAAGTATTAGCGTTAAAAATTCAGGCAAACGATAGCCAATAATGCTAAATAAAATACCTGCATCCAAGCGACCTTGTGCGGCTACACCAAAATACTTGATCAAACGACCGCCCATCATGATCAAGGTCAATAAGGCAATCACAACCAAGGATGTCGACACCACTTGTTTGACCAGATAACGCCGAATAATCAAATTAATGCTTCCAAAAATAGGTGAATAAAAACTAGCGCTAGTTTACCCGAATAGTGAAAATATAAAACCTGTACTCTTGTTGCACTTTGCAACTCTATTCATGTTAATGTTTCAGTGGTTTAATCATTTTCAAACTTTATAAGGCTTAAATAAAACTTATGAAACTCTCTATTAATACGTCATTCGCAGAGAATACGTCTAGCCAATTTTTGTTGATATTAGTAGATTCTGAAAACACTCAACAGCTTACAAATAGTTATCAAATTAATGATTTAAACAACTTAGTTGAGGCAGCTCAGTTTAAAGCCGCTTTCAATGAAACCTTAAGCCTCATTGCTCAAATCCCAACAAGCCCAAATGCAGCATTGTTAGGAATTGGTAAAGCTGCTGAATTACAAACAGCAAAACTGGCTAAAGTTGCACAAACTATTATCAAAGCTTCACAAAAAAAATTCAAACACATCAGTATTGATCTTTCAGCCCTCCCGACTGAATTGCATTATTTATTTGCCCTCAGCTTGACGCAAGCAGCGTATGCTTTTGACGAATTCAAATCGAAAAAAACAGAGGCTGTGCTTGAACACATTAGCTTCATTGCAACCAACTCGACACTGAATGATGCACAGCTCAAGTTGATTGAAGCAGTGCAATCAGGTCAAAGCTTTGCACGTGATTTAGGTAATCGTCCGGGCAATATCTGCTTCCCTGAATATTTAGCTGAACAAGCTTTAGCTCTAGCAGCCCAATACCCTGACCTGCTCCGCGTTAATGTCCTCGATGAACAGCAAATGGCTGACTTGGGTATGCACTCTTTCCTTGCGGTGAGCAAAGGCTCAGATCGCCCAGGCCGTATCATCACGATTGAATATCAAGCAGACCGCCCTGAGGCACCTGTGGTCTTAGTCGGTAAAGGCATCACTTTCGATACAGGTGGTATTTCACTCAAACCAGGTGCAGGCATGGATGAAATGAAATTCGACATGTGTGGCGCTGCCTCGGTTTTAGGTACCCTCCGGGCTCTTTGTGAATCAGGTTTAGCCATTCATGTCGTAGGTACGATTGCTGCGGCTGAAAATATGCCATCAGGTAAGGCAACGCGCCCAGGTGACATTGTGAGCACCATGAGTGGCCAAACCGTTGAAATTTTAAATACTGATGCTGAAGGTCGTTTGGTGCTGTGCGACACCTTGACCTATGTAAAACGTTTTAATCCCGAACTGGTGATTGATATTGCAACCTTAACAGGTGCTTGTGTCGTTGCACTCGGTTCTGTACTCACAGGAATGTTTACTCCTGATGATGAATTAGCAGCAGAATTATCCAACGCAGGTCAAAACAGCTTTGACCGCGTCTGGCGCATGCCGGTGATTGATGATTATCAAGAACAACTCGACTCCCCCTTTGCCGATATTGCCAACATTGGCGGGCCTAAAGCTGGTGCTGTGACGGCGGCTTGCTTCTTGCAACGCTTCACCCGTGATTACCGTTGGGCGCACTTAGACATTGCAGGTACAGCATGGAATTCGGGCGCCAATAAGGGTGCAACAGGGCGTCCAGTGCCTTTACTGATGCAATTCTTAGCCAACCGTGCGCAATCTAATGGCTAATATTAGCTTTTACCTGTTTGAACAAAGTCCTGAACGACAAGTCGAAAGTGCTTGTCGTTTATGCCGAAAAATCTTGCGCCAACCAGAGCGAATCTGGTTGTATGCAAGTGACACTGAACGACAGCAGCAATTAGATGAACGGTTGTGGAGTTTTGATCGCACAAGCTTTATTCCGCATGGCATTGATCAAATTGAGGCTCGAATCTGTATTTCAGGCCAACTGCCCGAACAATCCGATTGGATTGTGTTCAATTTTAACGATCGAGCTATTGAACAGTTCGAAAAATTTAGCCACATTATAGAAATTATTGAAAATAACGAGTCGGCCAAACAACAAGGTCGTGAAAAATTTAAACAGTATCGACGTTTAGGTGTGGAAGCTCGAACCTTCAAGCTCTAAACCTTTCCACCGTTGACATAAGGAGATGCGTAGTGGCATTGAATGTTGGTCCAGATTTTAAACAGCGCTGGTTAAATGTCCCTGATGCTGTTCGTCAGGCCTTTATTGATGACCTGAGTCGCGTCTGTGATGTACTCAAACCTGAAACAGGTTTACACAGTTGGATTGAACAAGACCAACGCGCTCAAGCCGTCTCTACCCAAAAAATTGAGCAAGCCTATGCTGACCTGAAAGCACAGCTGATTGAAGAAGCGCGAATTCGTAAGCAAGAAGCGTTGGAAAAATCACTGGCAGATAAACGTGCTGCACAGGAAGCTTATGCTGAAAGCCTGAAAAAAGATGAAATTCGTCAGTTTAATGAGCAAACGCAAGCGTTGAATGTCATGCGACAAAGCGTTGATCAGGAAATTTCAAACTATACTGCACGCTATGAAAAAACACCTGAGCACGCACTGGATTATGCCAAAGCTAAGCTCAGCATTAACGATACACAGGTTTTATCTGAACTTGAAAGTGTCCGTTTACGCTTGGAACTTGAAGCAGAAACCTTAATTGAGGAATCTGTGACCGCCTACCGCAGCAAGCTGAAAGCTGCGGCACAAGAAGAAATTGATTATATTCTGAAAAACTCAAATTTTTCAGATGAGGTGGTATCCAACACTGCCGAATAAGTGACCCATTCATGTAAACTCACTTCGGTGAGTTTCTTTATGTCTGCATCACGCTCTCCATTGTTAGTCGTTAAGCGAATACCCCGACCATGAACGATAAAGTATTACCCACACCATAACCAATCGCCAACAAACTGGTGATCCAAATCAAACCACCTGTGACGTTGTACCACATAAAACTACTCAAACTCATATGTCCTGCACCTGCTGCAAAAGGAGCAAACGAACGGACAAAAGGAATGAAACGTGCTACTAAAATGGTTTTACCACCATGCTTTAGGAAGTACTGATTGGTTTTCACCATATATTCAGGTTTCAACCAACGTGAATGTTGATGTGCAAACTTGAAGCCTAGTTTTTGGCCCGTATAATAATTGACACTATAGCCCAATACCGCAGCAATAATCATCAAACTACCCATGGTATGGATGTGAATTAAATCTGAGCTTGAACACAGTGCACCAATGGCAATTAATAAACTGTCACCAGGCAAAAAGAACATAAAAACGAAACCCGTTTCTGCAAAAATAATCAGAAAAAGAATCGCATAAATCCAAAGGCCGTATTCTGCAAGCAGTACGGGCAATAATTGTTCTAGATGGAGAAAAAAATCAATCATTGTCACGTATCCGTGCAATAAACTGCGTACTATCTTTCATCATACTCAATTGCTTACCTATTCATTTCAAAAGAAAAACTCCCTCATTTTGGCAAAATAGGGAGCTCATCTTTTGTCTATTCTTGCTGCAATCTAAACGATTTTTCTATTTCAAGAAACCATTTTGTGCCAAAAAGTCTAAACTAATTTTAGATTGTGGGGTAGTTTCAGCTGCTTTATCACCCATCATCAGGCGTTCGATGTAGCGTGCTAACACATCTACTTCAAGGTTCACTTTACTGCCTGACTTCCACGTTGCAATATTGGTTCGTTCCGCCGTATGCGGAATTAAATTGAGACTCAAAATATGCCCACGTAAATGGTTAATGGTCAAACTAATGCCATCAACTGTAATCGAACCCTTTTCTGCCAAATAACGGGCAATTTCAGGCGGTGCTGTGACTTCAAAATACAGCGAGCGTGCATCTTCACGTACAACGGTAATTTCACCCACCGCATCGACATGCCCTGACACAATGTGTCCACCAAAGCGTGTGGTTGGCAACATCGCCTTTTCTACATTGACCCGTTGCCCCACTTTCCAACCACCCAGTGTGGTTCGGTTCAGACTTTCACGCGAAACATCTGCAGCATACCAATGCTCCCCCCAATCAATCACCGTGAGGCAAATACCGTTGGTGGCAATCGAGTCACCTAAATGTACATCTGACATATCGAGATCAGTACCAATGCGTAAACGCACGTCACCACCGACATTTTGCAGGCTTTCAACAGTGCCTAGACTTTCAATGATCCCTGTAAACATGACTTATTTTTACCTCAATCTTCTTACCACAGTGCCAACTGCGTGGTGACTCCAGATGTATCGACCCCGCCCAATTCTGCATAATGGTATAATTGCCCAAGTAACTGTCGAATTGGTGGCCCTGACTTGGCATGGGTATCGGTGATCACAATAAACTCTAACACACGTGCGCGCTCCGACTGGCGTTGCTTACTCACGCGATAACGAGGTACATCTTGTGTCAATAAAGTCACTCGCCCACGCTCTAGATTCGCCTTGAGCAAATCACCTGCTTCAATATTACCATCGGTTGAATAGCTGGTTAAAATGTAACGTGCATTGATGGTCGAAAGTAACTTCTCATAAGCTTCTTTGGCATACTTAGAAGAGTTATATGGGCTCGGGCGTTCTTTACGCCATGCACGGTCGATCCCGCTTTTAAATCCTTTGGTATCAGGTGTTGGTAAATCAACCTGATCCCATAGCGTTAAAGCATTCAACACATGATAATTACTGCTGTAGGCATGCTGGTTATAGGGTGGGTCTAAATACGCCACATCGACCTCAAAACCACTCATTTGATTGGCCAAATGTTGTGCATCGACACACCACATTTCCGCCGCAGGTTTTTTCGGGTCACCCACTTCACAAAAACGGCTCGGCGTTAACCAAAGCAAGGACTCAATCCGCTCTAACGCTGTTTGAGTTTTCCCCCCCCAACCGTGGTGGAAGCTTTTAAAGACGCCTGAAGTATTGCTGACAAAACTGGCAGAGTACAGTAGCGGCGCCAACAGTGCTGACATTTCCACATCATCAATAGCACCCTGTGCTTGCCAAGTCGCAATTTGCTGACGAATCGCATCAATACGCATGCCGTTGCGACGCTTAAAGAACAAACGGTCACGGCTCGGATCATAAATTTCATCATTACGCGGACACAGATTATGCGTCACCCAGCCTTTCACTTCAGGCAGGCGATTTAAATAATCAATGGCTTTTTGATAGCCACCCAACTCTTTAAATGCAGGTGCATCAACGCAAGATAACACGGCATTATTCAGAGCATGGCTATACGGTTCCCAGTCATTGGCAATCACCCGATAACCATTTTGGCGTGCCAAACGTGAGACCACACCTGAGCCTGCAAAGAAGTCTGCAAAAATAGGCGCACGGCCATCTGTACGGTTTAACGTTCCAGTACTCTCAAGTGCTTCTAAAATCAGATGCAACAGACGGCGCTTATTCCCCAAATAAGGAACAAGTTGATGAAATAGGTATTCATCTGTAGTACGTGCCGCATGACGACGTTTATGATAAACCGTAGACTCTGAACTCATAATGACTCTTGAGATGGAATAAGCGTTAAGCGCACATCATCACCCAATCGGGTAACATCCAGCAGCTTAAAGCGGAGTTGCTCTGCCATCTGAGAAAACTCAGCATTGAACATTGCACGTGCAGACTGACCCAATAAGGTCGGTGCTACATAACTAATCATTTCATCAACCAACTTTTCTTGTAAAAAAGCCGTCGATAACGTTGCACCTGCTTCAACCATGACATCATAAATCTGATGTGATTGAACCAACTGCTTTAATAACTGATCTAAAGGCTGTACAGCAAACTGCAGCACGCCTAAATCGGCTAATGCTTGACGATAAGGCCCCATCACCATCACGGTATCAGGTTGTTGTAGGATCTGAGCAGTCAAAGGTAGACGTCCTTGACGATCTAAGATCAGACGTTTTGGCTGTATCACAGTATTAATATCAGCTACACCCTGAAGTTCTCTCACATTGAGTTGAGGATCATCGGCCAATATCGTTTCAATCCCCGTAATCACGACGCCAGAAATGGCACGAAAATGCTGAACATCTAAACGTGCTGCTGAGCCTGTAATCCATTTTGACTCACCCGACGCCATCGCGGTTCGACCATCTAAACTAGAAGCGACTTTTAAACGCACATAGGGCATGCCTGTTGCCATGGCTTTTAAAAAACCCGAATTCAACTGATGCGCTTCGGCTTGGCAAGTACCAACCTCAACCTCAATACCTGCTTCTTCTAAAATTTGAACGCCTTTACCTGCCACTAAGGGATTGGGATCTGGACAGGCAATCACAACACGTGCCACCCCTGCCTCAACCAAACCTTTAGCACATGGCGGTGTACGCCCATAATGCGCGCACGGTTCTAAGGTCACATAAGCGGTTGCACCCCGAGTCTGTTCGCCCGCTTCACGCATGGCAAAAACTTCTGCATGGGGTTGACCTGCTTTAGGATGATAACCTGTGCCTAGTAACTGTCCATTTTTGACAATGACACAGCCTACATTTGGATTTGGTTTAGTGCTGTATTGACCTTGCATTGCTAAAGCAATCGCTTGTTTCATCCAAGCTTGGTCAGCTTGTAAAGAACTGGACTGTAATTCAGACATGGATGAAAACTCGATTAATGTTCACGTTGTTGCATTTGTTCAATTTGATGACGAAATGCATCCACATCTTGGAAATCTTGATAGACTGATGCAAAACGCACATAGGCAACATGATCCAGTGCAAATAAAGCCTGCATCACAATTTCACCAATGGTGCGAGACTTTACATCGCGCTCACCTAAACGGCGAATTTGCAGTTGAATATCACTCAAAACGGTTTCAATCTGCTCTTGGGTCACTGGACGCTTTTGTAAAGCATGCATCAAGGAGCGACGCAGTTTTGCTTCATCAAAAGGTTCACTTTTTCCATCAGACTTAAGCACACGAGGCATAACCACTTCATAACTTTCAAAAGTTGTGAATCGTTCACCGCAACCAATACATTCTCGACGACGGCGAATTTGACAACCCTCAGCGGCCAAACGGGAGTCGATCACTTTACTGTCTTCAGCGTTGCAAAATGGACAATGCATAGTGGTTAAATTGAACAAATTTGAATGGATTTAAAGTGTAGCAAAAATTCTGTGTTTTGTAGAGTTTTACGCTAGATATAGAAAAAAAACAGCCCTTTCGGGCTGTTTCACACAATATATTGATTATACTGTTTATTTATTATTCTATTGCTTAGTCAACACGTTCACCATGTTGGCTCAAGTCTAGACCCATGCGCTCATCATCAGATTCAACACGAATTCCAATCACAAGGTCAATCACTTTTAAAATGATGAAAGTTAATACTGCTGAGTACGCAATTGTTGCTAATACGCCTTCAACTTGAACCCAAAGTTGATGCATGATATCCGTCGGTGCTTTATCACCCATGATGAAATCGCTAGCAAAGAAGGCCGTTAAAATTGCACCCACGATACCACCCACACCATGTAGACCAAAGGCATCCAAAGAATCATCTGCTTTTAATATACGTTTCAATCCGCTAATGCCCCAGAAGCACACTACACCACCAATAAGGCCCATAGCTAGCGCGCCACCTACAGTGACAAAACCTGCTGCTGGTGTAATCACCACAAGACCAGCAACTGCACCTGATGCAGCGCCTAAAACAGAACCTTTACCACGCGCAACTTTTTCAGTAATTAACCAAGAAATTGCTGCTGCAGCCGCTGCGACTTGAGTCACAAGTAATGCATAACCTGCAGAACCGTTTGCACCCAATGCAGAACCACCGTTAAAGCCAAACCAACCTACCCAAAGTAAGCTTGCACCGACCACGGTTAAAGCCAAATTGTGCGGAGCCATTGATTCACGACCCAAGCCCATACGCTTACCGAGCATATACGCTGCAACTAGACCCGCTACACCTGAGTTAATATGAACAACCGTACCGCCTGCAAAGTCTAGAGCACCATCATGACCTAACCAACCGCCACCCCATACCCAGTGGGTAATGGGTGCGTAGACCACCACAACCCAAATCGCAGTGAATGCAACAAATGCGCCGAATTTCATACGTTCAGCAATTGAACCACTGATAATTGCAACCGTGATGATGGCAAAGGTCATTTGGAAAATGACGAATAAAATCTCAGGAATTGTCCCCGTTAACGCATCGGTAGTAATGCCTGTCAACATGAACTTATCTAAACCACCGATAAAGGCATTGCCTTCACCAAATGCTAAAGTATAGCCAATTACAACCCATGCAATACTTACTACAGCTGCAGCTACAAAGCTATGCGCCATCGTACTTAAAACGTTTTTCTTACGAACCATACCGCCGTAGAACAACGCTAAACCAGGAATAGTCATCAGTAAAACGAGTGCCGTAGAAACTAAAATCCACGCTGTATCACCTGTATCTAATTTTGGTTCTTCTTCTGCAGGTGCTGGCGCTTCTACTGAGGCAGTAACGGCTTCTACCGCTTGTGCTGCTGGGGCAGCAACATCCGTTGTTTCAACCACTGTGACTTGTTCTGATGGAGTTGGCGCTGTTGCCGCTTCTTCAGCCCATGCAACAGAGCCACCTAAAAGTGCGCTAGATAAACCCAACGCGAATAGCATCTTTTTCATTCGTATCCCCCAACCTAATTTGTGCGAGTTATGTGTTACTCAGCAAACTTCATGCCAAATTAAACGGCATCAGCACCTGTCTCACCTGTACGAATACGGATGACTTGTTCTAAATTCGTTACGAAAATCTTACCGTCACCAATTTTTCCAGTACTAGCCACACGAGTGATTGATTCAATTACCGCATCAACCATTTCATCGCTGATTGCGATCTCAATTTTTACTTTTGGTAAGAAATCAACGACATATTCAGCACCACGATAAAGTTCAGTATGACCTTTTTGACGACCAAAACCTTTGACTTCAGTCACGGTGATCCCTTGAACACCAATTTCAGATAGTGCTTCACGCACATCATCCAATTTAAACGGTTTTACAATTGCAGTTACGAGCTTCATGTTTGTTTTCCTTCGGCTTATTTCACCAGTAAGGTTTTATGTTCAAATTTCATGCCAAAAATTCTTAGGTTGGGGGAGAAAGAAAGTCTGACATGAGTTTTCTTTATACCCTATTCTATACATTTAAATGCGTTTTGAGCTTCAAAATTCAGGTTTTTTAGTCGAAGATTTAGAATTTTTTACAATCCATGAAATCATATTTCATCTGAAAGGCTATAGAGTCAGAAGCAGCAATGGTACACTGCTGTCACTTCTCCAACCCATGGATATAGAAATGATCGAAACTTTATTACAAGCCATACTGGAACAAGTCGACCAACCTAAAAAAGACTTAGAACACAATCTTCGAGCATTATTAAACGAAGCAGTCACCAAAATGGATTTAGTCTCAAAAGATGAAATTGAACGTCAACGAACTGCACTAAACAATGCAAATTTACGCTTAACTGAATTACTTGCACAGGTTGAAGCATTAGAACTACGCATTCAGAACAAAAAATAAGCACCTGCTTGGTGCAACAGAAGACACTAACGAATTAAAATAATGCACTATAATGGAACAAAATATGTCTTTTGCCAAAATTCACACTCGAGCTTTGCTCGGATTATATGCACCATCCGTTGAAGTTGAAGTTCATCTCAGCCAAGGACTTCCTTCTCTAACCATTGTGGGGCTTCCTGAAGCAGCCGTTCGAGAAAGTAAAGATCGAGTCCGCTCTGCCATCATTAATAGTGGTTATCAATTTCCGACAAAACGCCTCACCATCAATCTTGCTCCCGCAGACTTGCCCAAAGACAGTTCACGACTAGATTTACCTATTGCACTGGGTATTTTAATTGCCTCTGGTCAGCTCCCCGAACAAGGGACTGAAAAT
Source organism: Acinetobacter sp. TUM15064 (assembly GCF_008980265.1). Taxonomy (NCBI): domain Bacteria; kingdom Pseudomonadati; phylum Pseudomonadota; class Gammaproteobacteria; order Moraxellales; family Moraxellaceae; genus Acinetobacter; species Acinetobacter sp. TUM15064. The sequence continues at coordinate 54,599 of NZ_BKFU01000007.1, forward strand.
TTTGAATTTATTGGTGAATTGGCACTCGATGGGCAATTGCGACCCATTTCGGGCACTCTAAGTATTGCGATAGCGTGCCAACAAGCTGGGCATCAACTGATTTTACCTGAAGCCAATGCGCAAGAAGCCTCTCAATTGCCCAACTTCCAAGTGTTTGCAGCGCAACATTTGAAACAAGTCTGTGCGCATCTGTCGCAAAACCATCTTATCCAACAGTTTCAGCCCGCGGCGCTAAAAACCTCTCAGCATTACAAATTTGATTTGGCGGATGTTAAAGGCCAACTACGTCCAAGACGTGCTTTAGAGATTGCGGCAGCAGGTGGACATTCCTTGTTGTTTAAGGGGCCTCCTGGGACAGGAAAAACCCTATTGGCATCACGTTTAGCCAGTATTCTACCGCCCTTAAACACGCAAGAGAATTTGGAAGTGGCGAGTATTTACTCGGTGGCCAATCATCAACATCCTTTTGGGCAACGTCCCTTTCGCGCACCGCACCACACGGCTTCTGCTGTTGCCTTAGTCGGTGGCGGGTCGCAACCCAAACCTGGTGAAATTACATTGGCACATAAAGGCGTGCTGTTTTTAGATGAACTACCTGAATTTGATCGAAAAGTTTTGGAGGTTCTAAGGCAACCCATTGAGTCCAAAGAAATTGTGATTTCTCGTGCTTCTCGGCAAATTACCTTTCCTGCAAATTTTCAATTAATTGCAGCAATGAACCCTTGCCCATGTGGCTATGCTTTTAATCAAGATAGTCGTTGCCAATGTTCAGCAGAAGCCATAAAACGCTATCAAAACCGTATTTCAGGCCCATTATTAGACCGTATTGATTTGCATATTGATGTGCCACCATTGCATGCCTCAGAGCTACAGGATACACAGGTTGTTGAAAACTCAGCGACCGTTCGCGAGCGGGTCATTCAAGCTTATGAAAGACAAATCCAGCGCCAAACCTGTCTCAACATGGCATTATCACCCAAACAACTTGAACAGTTTGCTCTCCTAGATACGGCAACTGCTCTTATCTTTGAAAAAGCACAGCAACGTCTGAACTTATCTGCCCGTGGTTATCATCGTATTTTAAGAGTAGCTCGAACCATTGCAGACTTGGCTGAGTCAGAGCACATTCAAACAACACATTTAACCGAAGCGCTGTCTTACCGACAGCAAAATGCCTAAAAATCGCCCAACTTCATATAAAAAAACCCTCTAGTCCTTAGGACTAGAGGGTTTTTGAAGGGATTAAAACTTAGAAAGTTTTAGTCAAGGTAAACACTGCACCTGTTTCTACACCACGTGCTGTAGCATGATCTAGATCATCGGTATCAATATTGGTACCTACTGCTGCTAACTCTGCTGTTGCACCAGAGATAGATTTGAATGCATAGGTCACGCCCACTTTCCAATCTACATAGTTATCATCACCATTGAATGAATATTTATCTTCATCACTTACCACGGTATAACCCACATTCGCTACACCACCAAAGCCTGTTGAACCAAATGGAATTGCATAGCCTGCATTGATGTTCCAACTGTCTGTATCTTCTGCAATATAGTCATTGGTATAGTTTATATTGGTCAGTAAGCTATCACCTTCAGTAAAGACACTCGCAAAGGTTAATTTGCCATAAAACTCTAACCAGTTCAGATCATCTGCGCTTGGGTAGTTGTAGTACACCATGCCCACATCAAGTACAGGCTTGCTAGCAAAACTCTCTAAGGTCGTTGCAAAACCAATTGACGGATCGAGTTCTAAGCTCGGTGAACCTTCACCAAAATCAACATTTGAACCCCAAAGGCCCAAATACACGCCTGATTCATGTGCCAAAGTAAAGCCCGCTTGTACCGCCGGATCATTTTGGGTTTGAGTTAAACCACGGAAACGATAATCGGTTGTTACAGCAGCGCTTCCGCTAAAAGAGAAACCAAACGGTAGTGCTGGCTCGTCATCTGCGAAAGTGAATGTAGAAGCTGAAGCCACTACAGCTAAAGATAATGCTTTAAGTGCAAATTTCATTGTTTGATTCCCCTACATCGTATCCGACGTTTTTTTGGTTATTTCGATAAACTCATGTAGGAATTAGCAATAGCTATGCCAAACTCAAATTAAAATCAGTTACACCCTCATAAAAAATAGAATAATTATTTGTTTTATAAAAATTTATTAAGAATAAAAAAAATTAAACACCATCTGCCTTCTATGGCCAATAACATTCGCTGTTAATTTATGTAATTTAATTTAGCTCAACATAATTGTTTACAATATGCGCTATTTTGAACCCAGCTTTTATACTTGCTCTTTTTAAATGCATAAAAAAAGTGCACCAGCATGATATAAGCTGATGCACTTTTAATCAGAAAATATTAGAAATTATAGGCTAACCCTAACACTACATGATGATCTAAATCATTTCCTGCTCGGTCATATACCCCATAAATATAATCAGCAGACAGCTCAAAACCTGTATTTGCAATAGGTTTAGTCAAACCTAGTCGAATTTCATTTAAAGTTAAGCGTCGCTCAGTGGAGAACATCACATCGTTGCCATGCTGATAAAGCGATACCCCTAAAGAGCTGTTGAAGCTAATGTCGTGTGGAAGTATATAATGGTGCGTCAGATTTAAATAAGTATCTCCTGCATTGGCATAACTTACATTAGCCAATGCTATGCTGACACCTAAGACAAAATCTTGATACGAAAGATTACTCACCCATTCTGCACCTGTAGTGCTTCTGCGCTGTGAGCCATCTTCACTCGAAACAGAGCCACCATCATTATATAAATAAGTGACAATATGTGAACGATAGCTTAGATCAGGACTCAAGCTTCCTGCATAGCCAATATAGAAGTCATGTTCAAAGCCGTGATCCTTACTGGCATCTGCTGCATCATAATTGAGTGTAGACCCCCAATACCCGACATATACCCCCGAGGCATCTGCATATTCAAGCCCCACTTGTACAGTTGGGTTATCATTCTCAACACCACCGCGATAGATATACTGACTCATCACAGCAAGGCCTCCGCTGACCTTATTTTTTGAACTTTCTTTTTGTTCATCACTCGCCATTGTCACCGTACTGCTAAAGATCAAACCAAAAAACAGTGCAACTTTATGTGAATCTTTATGCATTTAAACTCTCAAATTTAACTTAAAAAAATCTTTCAAAGATTCGCTATGCATAAATTTTAAAACGGTTTTTTAATAATTGGTAAAATTTCTATGAAAAAGAACAACATAAATACTTACACATTCATTTTTATATTTTCTATCTTTGTAGTATTTGATTGGATGAAAATCAAACAAAGCCTTTGTTTAAAAGGCAAAGCGACTGGACGATCTATATATTATATTCTTCGATCTATATCAGAATATAGAATTAAGAAAAGAAAAATAATTAAATGTTTTATAAAGAGTTATTTTAAAAAACAGAGCATTTTAACTAAAAATAAAATATTTAGAACATATCACTTACAAAAAAGTGCATTACTTTAGTTGAATATATTAAAGAAAAATGACAATTTTTCTGCGATTACTTATACAATTATTGCTCTCTTTCCATCCAATTTGTATAAGGTTCGCTCCCCAATGCAAAACACAAAAAAATTAGCATTAGCAGTTTTAGTTCAAACTGCACTTATATCAACAGCTTTTGCAAGTGAGCAAAGCGAATCTAAAGGTTTCGTAGAAGACGCTGAAGGATCAGTTTTATTCCGTACAGGTTACTTAACCCGTGACAAGAAAAATGGTGCAGCTGATACAAGTTCAGCGGCTCAAACAGCGATGGTTAAAATTGAGTCTGGTTATACTCAAGGTATCGTTGGCTTTGGTGTTGGTGTCATCGGAGATGGTTCATTCAAGCTAGGTGAAAATAAAAACGCGGGCAACCAAATGATTCCTAAGCATGACGATGGTTCTGCTTACGATCACTGGGGTCGTGGTGGCGGTATTGTAAAAGCGCGTATCTCAAACACAGAAGTGCGTTACGGTACTCAAGTACTCGACCTACCTGTACTCGCAAGCAACACTGCTCGTTTAGTACCTGAATATTTTGAAGGGGTCTTAGCAACAAGCCGTGAAATCAATGGTCTTGAGTTGACTGCTGGTAAATTTACCAAAGATCAAATGTCTGAACAAATTAACAGTGATGGCAACCATTTAGACCGCGCTGTCGTTTGGGGCGCGAAATATAAATTTAATGATGACCTAAATGCATCTTACTTTGGCTTAGACAGCAAGAATGCTCTTGAACGCCATTATGTAAATGCCAACTATAAGCAAGCTTTGGCAAACAACAGCTCTTTAACCTATGACTTCAGTGGTTATCACACTGAGTGGGATAAGGGTGCTAACACAAGTTTATCTACTTTGCCTGTTACCTCATCTGAGCGTAGCAACAATATTTGGGCATTGTCTGGTACATATAACCAAGATGCGCACAATGTTATGCTTGCATACCAACAAAGTACAGGCAACACAAACTATGCATATGGTGAAAATGCTGACGGTTTCCAAAGTATTTATCTACCAAACTCATACCTTTCTGACTTTAACGGTCGTGGTGAAAAATCTGTTCAAGTTCAATATAGCCTAGACTTTGCAAATTACGGTGTGCCTGGTCTCAGCTGGACCACTGCGTATGTTTATGGTTGGGATATTGATACAGCAACTGATGACAATGCGAAAGAAAGCGAACTCTTTAACCAAGTGAAATATACAGTTCAATCTGGTTTTGCTAAAGATGCAAGCTTACGTTTACGTTATTCTCACTATCGTGCTGATGATGCTTATAATGCTGATTATATGCCAGACACCAACGAATGGCGTATTTGGTTAGACATTCCTGTGAAATTCTTCTAATTTCTACGGAAAAGCTAGTCTAATAAAAAACCTGCACATTGTGCAGGTTTTTTATTGAAGCCATCAATCAAACACGATTCAATTGAGGCTTCACAGACAGGATTATTTTGCTGCTTCGATTGCTTTAAGCACTTCTTGCTTAGCAACTTCAGAACCTTCCCAACCTGTTAATTTAACCCATTTCCCTGGCTCTAAGTCTTTATAGTGCGCAAAGAAGTGCTCAACTTGTTGAATCAGTAAAGGTGGAAGGTCTGTATATTCTTTCACATCTTTATAAATTGGTGTTAATTTGTCGTGTGGTACTGCAATCAATTTCGCATCAATACCACCATCATCTTCCATATTCAGTTTGCCTACTGGACGGCAACGAATTACAGAACCTGGCTCTACAGGATGAGGAGTCACAACAAGTACGTCTAATGGGTCACCATCTTCAGACAACGTGTTTGGTACATAACCATAGTTCGCAGGGTAGAACATTGCTGTACCCATGAAACGATCTACAAAAAGCGCATCCGAATCTTTATCAATTTCATATTTGATTGGTGCTGCATTTGCAGGAATTTCGATGATCACGTAGATATCGTTCGGTGCATCTTTACCCGCTGGGATATTGCTGTAGCTCATAACATCACTCTTTAACAAGTTAAATCTTTTAAAAACCACATTGATTATAACGGGTTTTCAGAAAAAATATTTCGGCGATTATACATTCACTAGGTGAAAATATGTATGTTTCATACGTTAACCCGTCGTCAACTTAATCACCAAAAGCAATAAACAAATCGGACAAAGCAATGATAATAACCAAATGATCGTACGTAGCGTTGCCCAATTGACCAAATAGCAAATGCCATACAACACACGCAGAACAAGATAAGCGATACCAAAAGTCATAGTGACCACTTGTGGAATTACCATGTATTCAGCCATTAAAATCGCAGCAATAAATAAAGGTAGACCTTCAAAGCTATTTTGCTGTACCGCATTGGCACGCGCGGCTAGACCTGTGGTTTTATCTAGAAATTCGCGAGGGTGTTGGTTATCTTTAGCACGAAATCCTGCCGACTTTTTAGCAATAACGGTAAATACATATGGCAGTAAACAAGCAACTAAAATGAGATAAATAATCCCGCTAATGCTTTGCATTGGTTTTTTCTCATCAAGATCATTTCGAAGGCTATCATAGCATGGCATTCCAAAGATAAATTTGGTTAAATTATAGTGTTTTTATAATTTCCCGATGAGACCCACTATGGCTAGCCCAGATCAAAAAGAAATGTTCGACGTACTCGACATTCAGCGTCAACATCAACGCCAAGTGGATCGTGTTTTAAAAATTGTTCTCCCCATCACAGCTTTTCTACTGACGGTTATTTGTGCCAATATGAATATCGGCTCAACAATCGGTACATTGATTATGCTGATTATCGCATTTTGGATGGTTGGGATTAGACGCCAAACACTTTGGTATTGGCTGATTGCTGTCACTATCTATTGCTTCATCGACAATGTACTTAGCTATGGCACATTTGCATTCCCAGCCTTTAGTCGCCAGTGTGGCACCATGTTGACCTTTATCGGTATTTTGGGTATTGGCCGTCCCTATATCGACCGTTGGCTAATGAAAAACTAAAAATAGAAATAGAAAAAAAAGCGCCATTCGGCGCTTTTTTTAGGACTCAACTTATGCTGTTTTACGCAAATCTTTACGTAAGATTTTACCTACGTTTGATTTTGGTAATTCATCCATAAATTCAACATAACGCGGGCGTTTGTACCCTGTTAAGTTTTCTTTAGCAAATGCCAGAACTTCTTCTGTGGTTAAAGACGGATCTTTTTTCACCACAAATAGTTTTGGCACTTCACCTGATTTTTCATCTGGCACACCAATTGCTGCAACTTCCAAGACTTTAGGATGTTTTGCAACCACTTCTTCAATTTCCGAAGGATAAACGTTGAAGCCTGATACCAAAATCATGTCTTTTTTACGGTCTACAATTTTTATGTAGCCACGAGGATCCATCACACCGATATCACCTGTACGGAAGAAACCATCTTCAGTCATCACTTTAGCGGTTTCATCTGGGCGGTTCCAGTAACCACGCATCACCTGCGGACCACGGATTGAAATTTCACCTTGTTCGCCCAGTACAACTTCGTTGCCATCATCATCCAAAATCGCAACTTCAGTTAATGGCAATGGAATACCAATTGTGCCACTGAATTCTTCAGATGCAGGTGGATTTGCCGTTGCAACAGGCGAAGTTTCAGATAGACCATAACCTTCGATAATGTTGGTTCCAGTAATTCGCTTCCATGCTTCAGCCGTAGAAGGAAGAACTGCCATACCACCGCCCATTGCCATTTTTAATTTGCTGTGGTCAAGTTGTTTAAACTCTTCGTTGTTCACCAAAGCATTGAATAAAGTATTCACTGCTGGGAAGAACGATGGTTGATACTTACGTAATTCTTTCATTACCCCAGGTAAATCACGTGGGTTTGGAATGAGAACATTGGCTTGACCTTTGTACATACCGTACATCGCACAAACCATGAACGCAAAAATGTGATAAAGCGGTAAGGCACAGAAAATACGGTCATCGGGCTGACCATCTTGTGCGCCAAATTTACTTTGGAAAATACCATCACATTGCAACATGTTCGCTACAAGGTTACGATGCGTCAGTTCTGCACCTTTAGACACCCCTGTAGTGCCGCCAGTATACTGAAGCACTGCGGTGTCACTTAACGTTAAGTTCGGACGCTTATAATTGCTTGCACTGACTTTAGACATAGCAGCATTAAAGCGAATATGACCTGGAATATTCCATGCAGGAATTTGCTTACGTACTGAACGTAATACAAAGTTCACCAGTGTGCCTTTTAATGCACCCAACATGTCACCTACAGAGGCAATCACGACATGTTTAACAGGCGTTTTACCATTAATTGTTTGGTAAACAGATGCGAAATTCTCAATAATAACAAGAACTTCTGAGCCTGAGTCATTTAACTGATGTTCAAGCTCACGTGCGGTATACAGTGGGTTGACGTTGACCAGTACTAAGCCAGCACGGAAGACACCCAAAGCAACGATAGGATACTGAAGAACGTTTGGCATCATCACAGCGACACGTGAACCTTTTGCAAGACCTAAACTTTGCAAATAGGTTGCAAATTTACGACTTGCCTCTTCTAACTCACTAAAAGTCAATACTTTATCCATAAAGATAAAGGCATCTCGTGAGCCAAATTTTTGGAAATTTCTTTCAAATACATCAACCAATGACGTATTTTCTGGTGGCAATTCTACAGTCTCTGGAATCCCCGTTTTTTGGTATTCTGCGAACCAAATCTTTTCCATATCGCCCGATTCTCCTATCAGTAATCCTTAAATTCTCAGCTGTTGTTCTCAATATTAAGCGCTCTTTATTTAACTTGTGTTGCTTAATATTGCATCCATTTCCCGCATACATACCATATATAACGTATTTTGATCAATGGATGCTAGTTTTATCTCTGAACTAACAGTTTATTTGCTTTTTGATAACCACGTGGTAATAACTGTCCTTTGGATGCCCGTTTACCCACATATTTTTCTAAATCATCGCCCTTCAATTTTAATTGCTGCTGTCCTGCAACGACTTGCAGTATTTCATCTAGCGTTAATCTTGTCATGAATACAATTTGATCTTTCTCTTCAAGTTGTATCAATTTATTACCTTTACCTTTATTTAAAATAGGCAACTCTGACAACTCTAAAATCAACAAACGACCCGTTGAAGTCAATAACGCCAAATGGGTGGCTTGATCAACACTAGTCAACGGCATGACTGTGGCTTTTTCAGGTAAAGTTAGGAAGGCTTTACCCGCTTTTGCATTGGTATCCAACTGTTTTGCCTGTGTTTTAAAACCATAGCCTTTACTGCTCAGAGCCACAACTTCAGCTTCATCTTCAGCAATAAAAATTTGCTTAAAACCTACACCACTGGCTGGCGATAATTTTGAACTCAACGGTTCTCCCAGACCCCGTGCGGACGGTAGGCTCGCTATGGCTAGGGCATAACTACGCCCTGACTCATCCAATACATACACGCGCTGATTAGATTTTCCTTGTGCATGACTGAGATATTGATCGCCAGCACGGAAATTTAAGTGCTCTGCGTCTACATCATGACCTTTGGCTGAACGAATCCATCCCGCTTCAGACAACACCACCGTCACAGGATCCGCAGGCATAAAGTCCTGCTCACTCATCGCTGTTGCTTCTGCACGATGTACGATTGGCGAACGACGGTCATCACCAAATTTTTTCGCATCATCTTTAAGTTCATTGATAATCAAAGCTTTCAAAGACTCAGGATTGGCCAATTGTTCACGAATCAATGCAGCTTTGGCTTCTAACTCTTCTTGCTCACGGCGCATTTCCATTTCTTCAAGTCGGGCCAAATGACGCAACTTGAGTTCTAAAATAGCTTCGGCCTGAATGTCATCAATATTAAAACGTGACATCAACTCTGCTTTGGGATGCTCTTCTTCACGAATAATACGAATCACTTCATCAATATTTAGATAGGCAATAATCAAACCACCCAAAATATGTAAGCGCTTTTCAATTTTATTCAGGTGATATTGCAAACGACGGGTAACGGTTTCCTTTCGAATTTCAATCCATTCCAGCAAAATACGACGAATTGATTTCACTTGCGGACGGCCATCCGCACCAATCATGTTCATATTGACACGATAGCTCGACTCTAAATCGGTTGTTGCAAAAAGGTGGCTCATCACCGCTTCAGCATCAATCCGATTTGAACGCAGTACAATCACCAAGCGGGTTGGGTTTTGATGGTCGGATTCATCACGTACATCACTCACCAAAGGCAGTTTTTTCGCCTGCATTTGATCTGCAATTTGCGAAATGACCTTCGAGCCTGAAACTTGATAAGGCAAGTCCGTGATCACAATTTCATTTTTTTCGATGCTATACACCGAACGCATACGGTAACTGCCCCGACCTGTGCTTTGTATTTTTAATAACTCTTCAGGTGGCGTAATAATTTCTGCTTTGGTCGGCAAATCTGGTGCAGGAATGTATTCTGCAACTTTGTCATCGCTTAAATTTGGATTACGAATTAAGGCAATGGTGCCTTTTACGACTTCACGCAGGTTGTGTGGAGGAATGTCCGTAGCCATGCCTACTGCAATACCTGTGGTACCGTTTAACAAAATATTCGGAATACGTGCAGGTAAAGTCACTGGCTCTTTCATCGAACCATCAAAGTTGTCCTGCCAGTCACAAGTCCCCTGTCCCAACTCAGACAACAGCACTTCACTATACTGAGATAATTTGGCTTCGGTATAACGCATCGCTGCGAACGATTTCGGGTCATCGGGCGACCCCCAGTTACCTTGACCTTCAATAAACGGATAACGATAACTAAAAGGCTGAGCCATCAGCACCATCGCTTCATAGCAGGCCGAATCACCATGCGGGTGATACTTACCGAGCACATCACCAACGGTACGCGCAGATTTTTTGGGTTTACCGCTATGTTTTAGCCCCAATTCACTCATGGCATACACAATACGGCGTTGTACAGGTTTTAAACCATCGCTGATATGCGGTAAGGCACGATCCATGATCACGTACATGGCGTAATTGAGATAGGCTTGTTCAGTAAATTCTGCTACGGAACGGTTTTCTGTCGCTTGATGCGCAAGGCTTGTCATAACAACCTGTCATCCTAATTAATCGTTTTTTGTTTAAGTTCTTATGCTATGTCGCAGGCTCAGCCTATACAAGTGAAAGCGTACACCACTACGACAAATTGCGTCTTTAGATGTTCCTAATGTCGTAAAATTATCCATTTTTTTTAAAATGAGCAACTAATTATTTCGAAGTTCCTATCTTGCTCTTATTTAGGATTGAAATAGAGTAACTACACACCCTCTACGCTTATGTCATGACATTGAATATGATGATCGAGCACATCGCCAATCACACACTTTCAACTAGATATGCGAGCTGTCTTTAACCGGAATTTGATACTCCGCGAGTCCCACATTTCAAAGATATTGTGTTAACAGAAAAGTTTCAATTCTGCTCGCGCACGCGGTTTGATTGTTCCTGAAGATCAAGGGATCTAAAACACAGCCCTCTATCTTCAGTCTGTACATTTTACAAACCAATCTCTTCCAATGTTTTACCTTTGGTTTCTTCACCCAAAATCAAAATCACCGCCGCCACTGCAAGCAGTACTGCGGTAAACATTATAAAGATTGCACTAAAACCATTGCTCATGACCATCATATGCGTCACCACCATCGGTGCGACAATGCCGCCCATACGACCAATGGCCGATGCCCAGCCCGAACCAAAAGCCCGGATATTGGTTGGATATTGCTCTGGAGTGTAGGTATACAAAACACCCCATGCGCCGAGATTAAAGAATGACATCAGACAGCCCCAGAACATGATCATGCTCACAGTGTCAGCTTGACCAAAGAAATAGGCCGAAACTGCACACATGCCAATAAAACCAGCTAAGGTTGCTTTACGTCCAAGTTTTTCGACCAGCCATGCTGCAGCCACATAGCCTGGAAGCTGTGCCAAAATCATCACCAGTACATATTCAAAAGACTGAACAATGCTATACCCCTGCTTCACCAGCAAACTTGGCAACCACGTAAAGATGCCATAATAAGAGTACACAATGCCAAACCAAATCAGCCATAACATCAAAGTTCTACGTGCAAATGCACCCGACCAAAGCTGAGTAAAAGACACATTCTTTTTTTCTGCCACAGGTTTGACAATGATATGTTCAACGACTTCAACGCCACATTGACGTTCAATCTGCTGCACCAAAGCGTGCGCTTCTACAATTCGACCACGATTGATAAGATAAGGAATCGACTCAGGCACTTTGAACCAAATGACAATGGCATACAATGCAGGAATCCCACCGATTAAGAAAGCCATATGCCAGCCAAACTTTGGAATCACAAAATACGCCACTAAGGCAGCACAGAGCCAACCTAAGCCCCAAAAACTCTCTAGTAGAACAATAAAACGCCCACGTACCTGTGCAGGAATATACTCACTGACCAAGGTCACTGCTACTGGCAACTGTCCACCTAAACCAAGACCCACAATAAAACGAAACAGCAATAGCCACGTTAAGTTGGGAGCAAAAGCACAGGCTGCCGTCGCCAAACTATAAATCACTAATGTTGCAGTAAAAACCGTTTTACGTCCGATGCGGTCGGCCAAGCCCCCTGAACACACCGCACCAATCGCCATTCCGACAAAGCCTATTGAGACGACCCAACCTTTCTCAGTTGGGCTCATGTGCCAGTCTTCAGCCATTTTTGCCAAAATAAAAGAAATCAGCCCCGTGTCCATGGCATCGAACATCCAGCCCAAGCCAATCACCCATAACAAGGTGTAGTGGAATTTACCGATCGGTAAGCGTTGTATACGGGAAACTAAATCCATAGCTCGACCTCTAAAGCGGAAAAAGGATAGCGGGCTGCTTTCTCAACAGGCTTTATCATTATGTGCTTTTTTTGGGGACAAGGGACAGTTTGATATCCCTTGTTTTAGCTGGCATCTTTGGAAGAAGCAGACTGTTCATCATCATCTTGATAAATGAATTTCGGCATTTCTAAACCAAAGTAAATTGCAATTAAACGTAAGCTAAAACCAAAGATCAAAGTCGAAATCACGGTCAGCTCAAGCGACAAACCGAGTTGAATGCAGCCCCAATAGAAAATCACTGCGACAAAAGAAATACTGGCATACAGTTCACGGCGGAACACCAAAGGCACGTCATTACACAAAATATCACGCAAGATACCGCCCGAGACCCCGGTAAGGACTCCAGCAACCGCAGACACCACAAAACCATGTCCCATTTCTAAGGCAATTTGACAGCCGATGATGGTAAAACCGATCAGGCCCAGAGCATCGAGCACCAAGAAAATATTGCGTAAATGACGCATCCACTTAGCAATCAAAATCGTCATAAAAGCGGCAAAACACGTCAGCATCAAATATTCAGGATGCTTGACCCAGGTCAGCGGATAATGTCCTAATAACACATCACGAACAGAACCACCGCCCAGTGCTGTGACACAGGCAATAATCACCACACCAAACCAATCCATACTACGCCGACCCGCTGACAGTGCACCAGTCATCGCCTCTGCCGTGATCGCTATAATATAAATAACAGTGAGTAACATCGCCTGGATTCCATATAGGCTAATTGATGCGCGCTATTCTAAGCCAAATTTTCTGAAAATTATAAAAATTGTGCACAACATTGTTTAAATTTTTTCCCTGAACCGCAAATGCACGCTTGTTTCATGGTGATTTGCATTTCAGTGGTCGGATCTAAAAAATACCATGCCTCAGCATGTTTCACAAAATGTGAAATTTCATGATGTATCTGTGCCGATTTTCCATCATGATAATGCGCTTTAAACTCGACCATGGCGTGGTTTTTATCGAGTTTCTCATTGGCGTTTATGACGTCTAACTTTAACCATTGGTTGCTTCGACTCCACTCCGCTATTGCTACAATATCGAGTGCTTGTTGCTGCCCCAACGCTGTGGTTTGCACAATGTAATCAATTTGCTGTTTGGCAAAAGCACTATAGCGTGAGCGCATCAATTGGACAGCTGTCTGCGCATGACTTTGTCCCAAATGCAAAGGCTGACAGCACTGTACATATTCTCCTTGCCCACACGGACACTCAATATGGCTCATGATTTTCCATAAAAAAAATAGCTCGACATTGCGAGCTATTTTAACCTGTTCACCCCAGTTTGAGGACGGGTTTTAAGATGATTCTTTGTGCAGATCTGACTGTGGAATTACATGCACTTTTTCAATTTTGTGCCCATCCATCGTCACCACTTCAAAAATGCAACCATCTGCTACAAGGCTAGAGCCATTTTCGGGTAAACGACCTAAATGAAAGAGGATATAGCCTGACAAGGTTGAGTACTGATCGGACTCATCGACCAAATCACGATCCAACAATAACGACACATGACGAATATCGGTTGAGCCATCGAGCATCAAGCTGCCATCTTCTAAACTTTCAGCCACATTGTCTTCAGCATCTTCATCAGGGAACTCCCCTGCAATCGCCTCTAATACGTCAATCGGGGTGGCAATCCCTTCAATCGAGCCGTATTCGTTCAAAACCAAAGCCATTTGTAGTGGGGCTTGACGCAATTGTTCCATCACCATCAGGACTTGCGCATTTTCATGCACAATCACAGGTTCACGTAAATGTTTATCAAAATCGAGGACACCCGTTTCGATATATTCGTTTAAAACTTTATGGGTCAATACCACACCTGCAATGTTGTCTAGCTCGCCCCGTGCTACGATTAAACGTGAGTGCGTAATACTGAGCAATTGTGATTTGATCGAGGCTTCATCATCCTCTAAATCAATCCATTCCAACTCTGGACGTGGTGTCATCACGGACTTCACAGGACGCTCAGACAAACCCAACACCCCTTGTACTAGAACACTGTGATAGACCCCATTTTCAGGATCAAATACTTCATCCGCATAAGCGCGAGTTGCCAACACATCTTCAGGCTCAGAAGCATGATCACTACTTTTACCGCCCAACATCCGCAGTACCGCAGACGCAGTTTTATAGCGAAGGTCTGTGGTGGTGACCATTTTTTCTTGATTACGGCGCATGGTCTGGTTGATAAATTCAACAATCACCGAGAAACCAATGGCTGCATAGAGGTAACCTTTTGGAATATGGAAACCAAAGCCCTCTACAATCAAAGAGAAACCGATCATCATCAGGAAACCAAGACACAAAATCACCACGGTCGGATGTTTGTTGACGAATTCCATCAAGGCCTTGGATGCCCACAGCATATTGCCCACGGCGATAATCACCGCAATCATCATTACAGACAGGTGCTTGACCATACCGACTGCAGTAATCACCGAGTCTAAAGAAAATACCGCATCCAAAACCACAATTTGGACAATCACCATCCAAAATACGGCGTTGGCAGGATTTTCTTCTTTTTGGATCACTTTGGCGTCGATGCGTTCATGTAACTCCATCGTCCCTTTAAACAGCAAGAACACCCCACCAAACAGCAAAATCAGATCACGCCCTGAGAATGGATGGTCGAAGATATGGAACAATGGTTCAGTCAGCGTCACCACCCAAGCGATAGACGCGAGTAAAACCAAGCGCATGAGCAGCGCTAACATCAGACCAACGATACGGGCTGTATTACGTTGTTCAGGAGGAAGTTTTTCTGCCAAAATCGCAATAAAAACGAGGTTATCAATCCCGAGCACAATTTCCAGCACCACCAAGGTGAGTAAGCCCACCCATGCAGAAGGATCAGACATCCATTCAAATATCATGTGATCTGCCCCCGTCGAAGGAATGTATAACGCGCATAATGATTAGGCGAATAAAAATGAAGATTCAGCACTGCTCGCTGTAAATTATTTTCGGAAAACTGAAGATGTCTTGAGTGACAACTACCACTACCCATGTTCGTTCTTGTGTTGTGAAACAAGAGCTCAGTATAGGCAAGATCTACATAAAATTCATCTTTTTTAAAAATGTCGTTTTTTTAGAGATTTAACAAATTATTACCTGATTGTTCGATTAGATACAGTGATTTGTCACATTTCTTGCTTAAACTAAGAGAGAAAAAGTAGATAAAGAAAAGGTAAAAACATACGCCATGAATAGTGAATTAAAAATATCATCTCTCAACACTGAATCAAACGTTCAAACCACTCAACCCTTGATCGCACTTTACTGTGGCTCTCGGTCAGGCAACAAACCGATTTATCAAGAAAAAGCAATTGCGCTAGCCCAAGGCTTAGCAAACCACGGTTTCGGACTGGTCTATGGAGGCGCGAGTATTGGTCTGATGGGACAAGTGGCAGATGCCATGATTGCTCATGGGGGGGAAGCTGTTGGCGTCATCCCTGAGTTTATGCTGGATTATGAAATTGCACACAACCAATTGACTGAATTACATATTGTACAAACCATGCATGAACGCAAAGCATTAATGGCTGAACGTGCAAGTGCTTTTGTCGCACTACCCGGTGGCTTAGGCACTTTTGAAGAAATTTTAGAAGTGGCAACATGGGGACAACTCAATCAACACCAAAAACCCATGATGCTCTATAACGTCAATGGTTTCTATAATGCACTGATTGCCCAACTTGATCATGCCGTTCAAGAAGGTTTTCTGCCTCCACAGCACCGTGCCAAACTCATTGTGTGTAACCATGCTGAACAGATTTATTCAGCAATTGCAAACTTGGGGAGCCCAAAGCGCTTTGTGGTTTAAAGTTGTTTAAACACCTCAAAACTCTCCATACACAAAGAAGCGAGCTCAAGGCTCGCTTTTTTAACAACTTCGTCTATTGACCATAATTCGTGACAAAGTTGTAGAACCACGGCAAAGTGGTCGCCAAAATCACCGACATGGCTAAACCAAACATCAACTTCATGGCATCTTTACTGACATTGCGCGAAGTACGGTGCTTATTCACCTCATCAAAAATCATCGACATAGCAAACTCACGACCTGCAAGTAAACCTAAGAATACCCATGTGGTACTCATTGGAATGTTGCTCCACTCCTTGAAGACCAACAAAATCAGGGCATACATAAAGTCAATAATCGTTGCAGCACGAATATCCGTTACACCTGTTTTAGTATCAACAATTTTTTGAATCGCCCCACCACGTTGGTACAAAATCAGCGCCAACAACACCACAAAGATGGTGATAGCAAACAGCAAAAATGCCAACGGAACTTGGCGTGGCACGTATACAAAAATATTGGCCAAATCTTGAATCAGCCATTGGCTCCACAAAAAAGCGGTCGATACCCACTGTAACCCAATCCAAATATGCGAAGGTTCTTCATGACGGGTTTTGGCAAAGTACTTTGCCACTTGTCGCATCACAAAACGATAGACAATAATCGCAACCACAAAAGCCACGGCATAGCCCATCATTGACTTCACCATCATCGACCCCAAACTTGCAGGCGAGAAAATGGTTAAAACCAAAAAAGTGGTACTCACAGGAATGCCGTATTTGGTCAAAAACAACAGTAAAATTGGCGGTACGATATACAGCCACGTAATCCCATTATCTGGAAATGGAATCGTCTCTAAGCGACCGTAAGAGGCATCTCCCACACCTGATGCATACCAACCATAGATCAGAACCACAACTAAAATGGTGCTGATAAAGAGCCAAAGCACCCACCATGGGCGGTGTGCATTCGATGAAATAAAGGTACCTAATGTCTGTGGCACATCATTTCCGACGATAGAATAAGCTGCTAAACAGAAGCCAATCACCATCAAGATTTCGATTGTCATAAAACAAACCTTTTGCAGAATCTTTCCAACAGCCTGCCATTGAAGCTTTGGCAGAGATTATGACGGTTTTATTTCATTTTCATGACATTATTGTCATATATTTTTTGTAGCGCCATAAAAAAGAGCACCACTGTGCTCTTTATTTAAACTAAGCTATTAATTTAGCTTTACTTCATAAACTGACGTCGTACCACTGACTTCATTCCCCACTACCAATAAAGGTCGAGCATTTGGTGAATTTTTCGCCGCGATAAAGATCAAACCTTCTGGGCCAAGGTCTCCTTGCTTCGTGACTTCTGTTTCGGTGGTGTTGCGATGGTTCAGGTACTGAACAAATTTAGCCTGATTCGGGTTGCTAATGTCATAGACCATGATGCCACTGGCACGCTCAAGTCCAATAAAGGCAAAGGTCTTTTCACCAATTTTACCCAGAGTCACTCCTTCAGGTTCAGGGCCTTTGTTGTCACTACGGTCATCAAATTTAAATGCTTCATGATTGCTATTAAATTGATTTGGAAACAACTCCGCAATTTTTCGCTCAAACTCACTGCCCGAGTCCCACACAATCTGCTTGGTTTCAGGGTCGACAATACTTACCGAACGACCACCATAAGCATATAATTTGTCATACGTCAGACGACCATTTTCATCCAACTTTGGCAGACCTGTCAGTGGATCTTTTTGATAGCCTTGAGTCCAACTAATGGTCAAACGTCCAATTTGTGCGTCTTTAATTAAATTGTCCGCACAGACTTCTGTTGCGTCAGCCGTTTGACAAGGTTTAAACACCTCTGGGTTTAATTTTGCCCCTTTCACACCTGGCGCAAGCTGACGTAAATGTGCTGCATAATCGCCTTTGGCATCAAAACCTGCTTTTTTAAACAAGTGTTTGATACGTATCTCTTCTGCATAACCAGCATTTAAGTCCGCGCCTTCAAAGTATTTGGCTTCATCCTTTAACCATTCACGGGCATCCCCTTCATTGGCCGTGACCAAATAGGTTTTACCCTTGGCTTGATATTGTGCAATGGCATCGGGCATATACATGCCATATAGTCCCGGCCAAGAGCGGATATTGATCATTCCTGCATCTTTTGCACATTCTGTAATACTACGCCCCAACGAGTCTTGACCAATAGCACAGTCACGGTCACTGCCATCTAAGGCATTTTCAGGCAAGCTATGGTCTTTGTAGCCCATCGGGAAAAGATCAACAAATTGATTTTTTTCTAAGTCTAAAACCCCAATCGCATTGTTTTCCTGCAAACTGACCCACGCCTTTTTGCCATCAGCACTGACTGCGATGTACTCAGGCTCCAAATCCTGTGCTACAGAGGTGGTTTGAATACCTACGGTCGCGACATTTGAGTATTGGCTGATGTCTGGACCAAAAATACGAATCCCTGCATCCAATAATTCTTGTTTACGGTCATTCCATGCTTGGAAGCCTGCTATGTTTGCTGTTGGTTTTTGAATGTCAGAAACATCAATAATACTAACCGAACCCTCAGGATCAATTTGATAACCCTCATTCGGTTCCGCCTCATTGGCAACCAACACCTTTCGACCATCAGGTGTGAAGGTTAGCATATCGGGTAAAGCACCGACCTTGACTTGGCTAATATAAGACAAATCTTGTGCTTTAAAGAAAGCCACGATACCAGTTTGGGTTTTATCCTCAGCCTGAACCGCAAGCGCAACGATACCATTATGCACCGCGACACTATTCACTTCGGAATTGGCTAAATAAGTTTTGGCATCCAAAGACTGAATATATGTCGGTTGCGCTGGTTTGGAGAAATCCAAAACATCGACCATGCCTTTTTGAGCATTTACCACGAATAGGCGCTGACTCTCGGCATCATAAGCGGGTATCTCCGCTGCACTCTGCCCAAATACCCCCGACGCATAACTTGCAAGCTTGACCAGTTCAATACCATTCGGCGTAACTTCCTCAACAACAGGTGGGGATGTAATGGTTTGTTCATCATCACTGCCATTACATCCCACTAAACCCAGTCCCATCCAAGCTAAAAATACGGCACTATATGTTTTATTCATCATGATCTAAATATCGGTTCAAATTTGACCAATGTATGACGCAAGCGTTGCAGTTCAATGTCGTATAGATGTCAATTTGATGGCAGGTGATAAATGCACTTTCACAACATCAGTTCTGTATAAATTGGGCTAAACTGTTTAAAAATTTCACTTTGTTGTATCTATGAATCAAACGCCAACCCATCAAGCGCTCGCTCCTGAGTACCGTCTTTTGGTACTTCTGGTTTCGATTGGCTTTTTTATGCAAGGCTTAGATACCACCATTGTGAATACCGCTCTACCTGCTATGGCCATCAGCCTAAATGAGGACCCGCTGCAAATGCATAGCGTGGTGGTGGCCTATGTGCTTGCCGTGGCTGCCTGTATTCCCTTGAGTGGTTGGCTTGCAGACCGTTTTGGGGTGCGCAATACCTATTTCAGTGCCATTATCATTTTTACTCTTGCTTCACTGGGCTGTGGTTTTTCTGAAAGCTTAAATGAATTATTGTTCTATCGCGTACTCCAAGGCGTAGGCGGTGCATTATTGCTCCCTGTTGGCCGTTTAGCCATGCTCAAGGTCATCCCGCGGACGCAGTTTTTATCCGCAATGAGCTTAATGAGCCTCGCGGGACTGATTGGCCCACTCATTGGCCCAACACTTGGTGGCTGGCTGGTCGAAGTCAGCACATGGCATTGGATTTTCCTGATTAACCTCCCCATGGGGCTGTTAGGGGTCCTGATTAGTTTTAAAGCCATGCCGAATGTCACCGAACAGAATGTGCCACGTTTTGACTTTTGGGGTTTTATCCTACTGGTCATTACCATGGCAGGACTCTCTTTAGGCATTGAAAATTTTGCTAGCCCACATCTAACTTTATGGTGGAGCCTCGGATTAGTTGGATTGAGTTTGGTCACTGCACTTTGGTATGCCTATCATGCGCATACGCATCAAAATGCCTTATTTCGTAGCAAGCTGTTTGGTAACCGCATCTATGCCGTGGGTATTTTAGGCAATTTCTTTGCTCGCCTCGGTGGCAATGCCATGCCCTTTCTCATGCCTTTGATGTTACAACTGGCCTTTGGCTTTGAACCCTTAATTACAGGGCTATTAATGATTCCCACAGTGCTAGGTTCATTGGCATCCAAACCCATCATTCGTCACTTGATTCAACGCTTTGGTTATCGCCACGTCCTTTTAGTAAATACCCTATTGGTTGGTGCATGTATTGCCAGCTTCGCACTCAACACCGCAGATACCCCGACATGGCTACGCGCGCTGCATTTCTTTGTTTTTGGCATGCTGAACTCACTGCAATTTGTGTCTATGAATACCCTCACGCTGAAAGATCTGCCACAACAAGATGCCAGCAGTGGTAACAGTTTCTTGTCGATGATCATGATGGTGTCGATGAGTATTGGTGTAGCCTTGGCGGGTACTTTGGTCAATGTCTTTACGGCGTATTTGGGCACAGAGCATATCGTCATGGCATTCCATAATACCTTGATTGTATTGGGCTGTATTAACCTGATTACTGCTGCTATTTTTTGGCATATCCCCAAAGACACCGCAGATTAACAACAGATACAAAGTACGGCCATTCACTGAGCATAATCATCATGGTCAGTTCAGTGAATTCAAGCTATGATGATGAGCTAAAAATCAACACCTGCAAAAGCATGCCTGTAAGAAAAAAAGCCACCGCTTCTCGAAAAACATCATTAGCCTATTACACAGCCGCCTGTGTAATAGTGCTCTGTATCGGTCTCGGAATCACCTATTTTTTCTTGCAGAACAATGTCGCATCTGCTCAAGAGTATCCCGTAAAAGGCTTTGATGTATCTCATCATCAGGGCGATATTCAATGGCAATCCATTTCTCCCAAAGAGTTTAAATTCGTCTATTTAAAAGCTACCGAAGGTGGCGATTTTAAAGATCGAAAGTTTCAGGACAACTGGCTTAAAGCACGTGAGCACGGCTTCTTAGTCGGAGCCTATCATTTTTATCGTTTATGTCGTGATGGGCAGATTCAAGCGCAAAACTTTATTGAAACCGTGCCAAAGAAAAAAGATAGCTTGCCACCTGTGATTGATTTGGAATATGACAGTAACTGTATTAATACCTACACCAAAGAACAGCTGCTCAAAGAAATTCAGGTCATGCATGATAAACTGCACGAACACTATGGTTTACAGCCGATCTTTTATACCTCTAAGGCATTTTATAATATTGTTTTAGTCGATAAGTTTAAGAATACACCGCTTTGGATTCGTGAATATCAAGGTCAACCTGAACTCAAGGGCAATCCAAAATGGACCTTTTGGCAACACACTAGCCAAGGACAAATTAAAGGTGTTCCTACCTTGGTTGATCTCAATGTATTTCATGGTTCAGAACAAGAGTGGATACACTTTTTAGAACGCCAAGGACTTTATCAACTACCACAAAATTTACCCATTAAATAAGTCACCCACCTTCATCTTTAACAAAAAATAAGAACATGAAGACAAACCATGTCGCGCATAGTGGATGAAAGGCTTCGCAATCGAGAGAGATAGTGCCATACTTTAGCTGAACCTCTACATCAAAACCGAGTATGCGAAAAATCATTCACATCGACATGGATGCCTTCTACGCATCTGTAGAGTTGCTTGAACGTCCAGATTTAAAGCACTTGCCTGTGGTCATTTCTTCGCACCATCCTCGTGCCGTTATTGCAGCCGCATCCTACCCTGCACGTCAATATGGTCTCCGTTCAGCGATGTCGATGACTCAAGCCAAAAAACGCTGCCCGCAAGTGGTCGTGATTGAACCCAACTTTTCTAAATATCGGGCAGTTTCAGAACAGATTCATACTATTTTCCAGCGTTATACGACCCTCATTGAACCCCTTTCTTTGGATGAAGCCTATTTAGATGTCACTGAAAATTTACAACAACTGGCCAGCGCCACAGAAGTGGCTGAGCGCATTCGCGCTGATATTTTTCAAAGCACAGGACTGACCGCCTCGGCGGGTGTTGCACCCAATAAATTTCTCGCCAAAGTTGCTTCGGACTGGAATAAACCCAATGGGATCTGTGTGATTAAACCCTCACACGTTCAGCAGTTTATTCAGCACTTAGCGCTTAAAAAAATCCCTGGTGTCGGTAAAGTCATGCAAGAAAAGTTAAAAAGCTTAAATCTTGAGACTTTAGGCGATCTACAAAAATTAGATGAAAATGTACTCATTCACCATTTTGGCAAATACGGCAAACAACTGTTTTTATATGCGCAAGGGATAGATGAACGTCCTGTACAAGCAGAACGTGAACGTCAGCAAATCTCAAAAGAAACGACCTTTGATGATGACTTAAGCATTGAACAATGCATGCCATTTTGGCCCCAGTTGATTGAACAAGTTTGGCGAAGTCTCGAGAAAAAACAACTGTATGCTCGTGGCGTCACCGTCAAACTTAAACTCAAGAATTTTCAGACTTTACAGCATAGCAAAAGCTTTAAAATACCTCTTAAACATCAGGCAGAACTACAACTCATCTTAGACAGCCTGCTCAAAGACATGCATATCAGGCCAGAGCAATGCTTTCGATTAGTGGGTGTTGGTGTTTATGCGCTTTCTCACAAAGAAGTACTTCCTCAACTCTCCTTATGGGAAGATGAAATACCCAAATGAGCTATTTTTTAACCAAAAGAACAAAAATAATGCAATTTAGCATTCACAATATCCTTTTTTAGAGTAATCTAATGGCGCGCTACATTTATCCATGTAAGCGCTGAGATGCTAAAACTCACCTTTACTTTTAGCATAACGTCCTGTGATTGGTGTGACGATCAAATCCAAAGATTACAGGGCATCTCTGATGCTCATCACGACATACTGCTTTTACATCGTGTAGCATTTTAGCCTTATCAAAATAACAATAACTATCTACAAGTAATTTTCATCCCTCATTCCAACTCAGACTAAGCACTTCTTTTTATTTTTACACCACACTTTTCAAATCATCACCATATACTCTCAAAGTCAGTACCACTCTCTTCTGAGTCATTTTAGAACCCCAAAAAACCTTAATACTGTAAATAACGGGATTGCGAGCGAGTGATCATCTGTCGCACTTGACTTTGTGATAGGCTATCGAGGTATATATCATGATCTTTAATTCTACACGCACAGGGCTCTCACATGGCTGTTCAACGTTTGCATGTCTCAAATCGCTTTTCTGAAGTGGCAATTGCTGGAAACCTCATTCATTTAGCAGGACAATTGGCTTCTGACTTTGATTTAGATATTAAAGGACAAACTCAACAGACTTTCGACATGATCGACCAATTTCTTGCAGATGCAGGCACAGACAAAAGCCATATTTTATCTGTGACAATTTATTTAAAAGATATTGAACAAGATTATGCTGCGTTTAATGAAGTATGGGATGCATGGGTTGCCGATATTGATGCATTACCTCGTACTTGTGTTGAAGCAAAACTCTATGATCCACGTGTCTTGGTCGAGTTAACAGTTGTTGCGGTTAAACCTGAATAAATAAATTATTCATCATAAAAGACATGGATCGCATGTTTTTTATGATGAACTTCAAAGCTCAACTAGCCAAGCACACGTAATTTTCGTGTTTGTGCATCATTATAATAGTCGTACTTTTTTGAGGTTTTCTTATCTTTGTTTAAACGTGTTGGGAGATAGACATCTCCATAAAAATCTTCACGTAACTGATGATATTCAGGTACTTCTTCATAACGGATGACTTTATAGCCCGCCATATCGAGTATCGCATCCTGAAATTGGGACTTTTGTGGGCGTTTCAAGGAAAGTGGGTCATCTAAAGCCACGACAGCAACCACTTGCTGCATCCCATCTACCACCACAAAATCGGCCACCAAGTTACGATATTTACTTCGTGTACGTGAAAATTTAGTTGTCAATAAAGCATCATAAGAAACATGTGCAAGTATCGTATGATGAGGTAAAATTTCTTTCAATCGTGTATAGGTTAATTGTTCATTTACATTGAAAATAGCGCGCTGCCTTAATGCACTATCCTGTTGTTTTGTTTTTGGAATTAAACCCTTACTCGCCAAAATCATGGACAGTAGTAGTATCACACTACCAATTACTATATAAATTGTCATATTCGTATCCTTCTCATATTTATTATAATTTCCGGTCTCACACCGATTTTTATGCGATCAGTATAGCGTGCTGATCATTTTCCCAAACCACGAAATAAAAAATTACAGCTAAATTTGACCAAATGGTTATAAAACTAAACAAATCTTTTCAATGTCATTTGATGTAACATTTATTGCAACTGCGCAAACAACGACATCATTTATTTAGCTAGTTCATACTGTAATAGACTCAATCCTTAGGGTGCAATACTATTTTAGTCTATGCCAAATTTTTCCCGACAAATGACAAAAATCCCTAGAGTAAAGTCTTTTAACTGCTTATAAAAATAATATCGCATAAAAAAGGATGCCAAGGCACCCTTCTTAGTTTCAGTTCCGATTAAGCACGCGACTTAGACTTCGGTTTTGATTTTGAATGTCCAAATGGCTTCTTGGCATCACCTGTTTCACGCGGTGGTAAACCTGTATGTTGCGTCAAAATCTGACCACGCTCAGGACGCTTCTTGGTATTTGACGGACGAGATTGATTTTTCGCTTGTTGGTTACGATTCTCACCATTACGCTTTTGCGAATCACCATCCACGGTTGAGTTCTTTTTACGCGCAGATTGATACTGCCCCTCTGTCCCTTGCGGTTGATAGGTTGGAATCAAATGCTGTTTCGAGTTACCAATCAAGTCTTGGCGGCCCATCTCTTTTAAAGCATCACGCAGCAAAGGCCAGTTGTTTGGATCATGATAACGCAAGAATGCTTTGTGCAAACGACGACGCTTCTCACCTTTCACAATATCCACATCTTCAGTATACCGCGCCACTTTAGCTAATGGGTTCTTACCCGTGTGATACATGGTGGTCGCTGTTGCCATTGGCGATGGATAGAAAGTCTGTACCTGATCGGCACGGAAACCATTTTTCTTCAGCCAAATCGCCAAATTCATCATGTCATATTCGGTCGTACCCGGATGCGCAGCAATAAAGTACGGAATGAGATACTGCTCTTTACCCGCTTCCTTACTGAATCGATCAAACATTTGTTTAAAACGATCATAGGTCCCGATGCCCGGTTTCATCATCTTCGACAATGGACCTTTTTCGGTATGTTCCGGGGCAATTTTTAAATAACCACCAACGTGATGTTGTACCAACTCTTTGACATATTCAGGGTTTAACACCGCCAAGTCATAACGCAGACCCGAACCAATCAGAATCTTTTTGATGCCTTTAATGGCGCGTGCTTTACGATATAGCTGCGTTAAAGGGGCATGATCGGTATGTAAGTTTTGACACACACCCGGATAAACACAGGATGGTTTACGACAATTCTTTTCAATCTCAGGGTCTTTACAGTGCAAACGATACATGTTTGCTGTAGGTCCACCCAAGTCAGAAATGATGCCGGTAAAGCCTGGTGCGGTATCACGAATCTTTTCAACTTCACGCAAAATTGATTCTTCTGAACGGTTTTGAATGATACGACCTTCATGTTCTGTAATCGAACAGAAGGTACACCCCCCGAAACAGCCACGCATGATGTTCACAGAGAACTTAATCATATCAAATGCAGGGAAACGCGCATCCCCATACACAGGATGGGGTAGACGTGCATAAGGTAAATCAAACACATAGTCCATTTCTTCCGTGGTTAGCGGAATCGGTGGCGCATTTAACCAAACATCACGCTCACCATGCTTTTGTACCAAAGCACGTGCATTTCCTGGATTGGTTTCAAGATGTAAAATACGGTTGGCATGTGCATATAAAACTGGATCATCTGCCACTGCTTCAAATGCAGGCAAACGAATCACAGCCAGTTCACGTGGCGGTAATTTATGTTTAATTGCCTTTGAAGACGGCTGTAATTGCACAATTTGTGTATCAGGATCAAGTTGATCCCCTTCACGAACAATTTGATTTGTCACAATTTCTTTTTGGAAATTTTGGTATTGGGTTAAAGAATTACCCTTATCTTTTTCAATTTCACAGCCATCTAAATCTTCAGTCATCACATAAGGATTGATAATCGGATCAACGCGACCAACGGTATCTACATCATTTGATGCAATTTCCACAAACTTGGCTTTAGATGGGCGGTTTAACTTATTCACAATAAATGCCGTGCCACGAACATCGGTAATTTCGTGAATTTTTTCGCCTTTGGCTAAACGATGCATCACCTCAGTAATCGAACGCTCGCCATTACCATACATCAAGAGATCGGCTTTTGAGTCCATCAACACTGAACGACGAACTTTATCTGACCAATAGTCATAATGTGCAATACGACGTAAAGACGCTTCAATTCCACCTAGCAATACAGGCACATCTGGAAATGCTTCACGCACACGCTGGCAATACACGGTTGCTGCACGGTCTGGACGTTTATTGGGTAAGTTATCTGGCGAATAGGCATCATCAGAACGAATTTTACGATCAGCCGTATAACGGTTGATCATCGAATCCATATTCCCAGCAGTCACCCCCCAAGCAATATTGGGCTTACCTAAAACACGAAAAGCTTCAACATTAGTCCAATCTGGTTGCGCAATAATGCCGACACGGAAACCTTGTGCTTCTAACGTACGACCAATAATGCCCGAACAAAATGATGGATGATCAATATAAGCATCACCGCAGACCAAAATAAAGTCGCAACTATCCCAACCGAGTTGATCCATTTCCTCGCGCGACATCGGCAAAAATGGCGCAGGTTCAAAGCATGACGCCCAATATTTGTCGTAATCAAACAACGCTGTAGGCGCGGTCTGCATAGTATAAGCAGTAGACATGGCTAGCAATTCTCGGCTGGCAGATGAAAGATCTCAAATAGAGATCAAAGATGAAAGCCGATCATTTTACCATGAATTATATTCACCTTGCTTGATTATAATTTATACAACCTAGCTTAATTGATAATCAACTTATTAGAAGAATTATTCCAAGCAAACCTATCTCTTTTATGAAAACCATAATAAAAAAGATAAAATGCTTAATAAATGAAATATATAGATTAACCCGAATCATGGATAAGAAATAGGCTTGAAAAAGAAGAGGACTAGAGCTATCAGTTGAGTTACCACACCAAACTCACAACTCTAGTCCTTATGTTCGATAGTACAGAATTATTTTGTGTAATTGATGATTTCTTCTTAAAATTTGAAGCGACTTACTGGAAATTTCTTAAAGAATGTCACCATTGCCTAAGAATTCGAACCGCTCAACTGAGTATTTCAGAAATCATCTTCATTGCGATTTGGTATAAATGTTCTCATTTTAATAACTTCAAAACATTCTTCTCATCGTTGAAACAAGACAAAAGCCATTTATTTAAAAGTTTACCCTGTTATCAGCGCATGATTCATTTAGTGAATACACATCAACTCGCTTTACATGCCTTGCATTTCGCTGTGATGAAAGATCATCAAAGTTCGTATTTATTGATTGATTCAACTACTTTGCCAGTCTGTAAAAATCAGCGTATTCAGCGACATAAATCCATATCATCAATTGCAACGCGTGGTAAAAGCTCAATGGGATGGTTCTTTGGTTGTAAGCTACATTTACTGATGAATCAATCAGGTGAGATTGCGAACTCAGTTTTATCTAATGGACATACAGCGGATATCAAAATGGTTAAACAGTTGGTAGAAGGATTAAAAGCAAAGCTTTATGCTGATCGTGGCTATATTAGTCATGAACTGAAAGCTAGGCTTAAAGAACAAGATATTGATTTAATTACATATCATCGTAAAAACATGCAGGCAGTTCAATTGTCAAAAGAAGATGAATATTATCTAAAGCAGCGCAACAAAATAGAAACGTTATTTAGTTTGCTCAAAGGGAAATATAATTTGGTAACAAGTAACGCGAGAAGTGTTGAAGGCTATTTAGCTGGTATTTATGCCTCTTTATGTGCTTACCAATTATGTCATCAAAACAAGCCAATCATTCGGGTTGTGGAATCATTGGCTTAAACAGGATTCGGGTTAAGTAATCATAATTTCAGTTCATTTGTGTCTATGGGGGGACAACTTTAGATGAGGTAATATTTTACCTAAACGCTTTTGGATGAAAGGCGATAGTTTTAAGTATCGCCTTATTAATATTGAATTATTTTAATTCACTGGATGACTTGCCTAGTTCACGGCGCGCGATAATGAGTTGCTGAATTTGCTGAGTCCCTTCAAAAATATCTAGAATTTTAGAATCTCTTGCCCATTTTTCTAAAAGCTCATCTTCGTTATAGCCGACTGTTGCTGCAAGTTCGACGCACTTGAGTGTAATTTCATTACAGATCCGGCCAGCTTTAGCTTTTGAGATAGAGGCTTCTTTTGAGTTAGGTTTTTTGTTATCTGCCATCCATGCGGCTTTTAAGGTCAGTAATCGTGCCGCTTCCCATTCGGCTTCCATACGATAAATTTGACTCTCAATATGAGTCGTCTGTAAGTATGGCGTTATGTATTGAGGATCAAAATAATCGCTAAAAATCTCTTTAATGCGTTCTAGTGAGGCCTTGGCACAGCCTATAGCCATTGCTGCAACGAGTGGACGGGTATTATCAAAAGTTTCCATCACACCAGCAAAGCCTTTAGTTGCATCTATTTCAGCATTGCCAAGTAAATTGCTTGCAGATACACGGCAGTCAATAAAACGAATAACTGCGGTGTCAGATGCTTTAATTCCTAGCTTATGCTCTAAGCGTTCTACCGTCATGCCAGCTGTTCCTTTAGGAATCACAAAAGATTTGATCGCTGAACGCCCTAACTTTTTATCCAGTGTTGCCCAAACAACGATGGCATCGGCACGATCACCAGAAGTCACGAAGATCTTTTCACCATTTAAGATGTAATCATCGCCATCTTGTGTTGCAGTGGTGCGAATAGCCGCTGAGTCCGAGCCACAGTTTGGTTCAGTGATTGCCATGGCCGCCCATGTGTTTTTGAAGCGCTCCAACTGCTCTTCATTGGCAACAGCGGCTATTGCTGAATTCCCCAGCCCTTGACGGGGCATTGATAGAAGTAAAGCGGTATCTCCATAGCACATTTCAATGACACTTAAAGCGGTAGAGAGATTCACTCCATTTTTATTGCCTTGTTCATTGGTACCCCGCTTACCAACAGCGGCCCCTGCGTTCATACCTTCACCACCTTCATTCATACCATCGACTAAGGATGCCAACATATCCAGTTCTTTAGGATAGCTATGTTCAGCTTTATCGTATTTTCGGGAGATAGGGCGAAGTACATTGATGGCCACTTGGTGGGCTTGATCAATCAGCAATTTAAATTTTTTAGGGTTTTGTAAATTCATGCCAGTTTTCCTTTTTATTATGCATGTAGACCAGAGTGAACAATTGCTGTTGCACGTAAATCACGATACCAACGTTCGACAGGGTGTTCTTTGGTGAATCCGTGCCCACCTAAAATCTGTACACCATCAGTGCCAATTTTCATGGCTTTTTCGGCGCAAAGTAAACGTGCTAAATAGGCTTCACGGTGAAATGTCTGCCCAGATTCAGCTAGACTTGCTGCATTTAGGATAAGCATACGCATGGCATCAATTTCGATGGCCATATCGGCAATCATAAAAGCAACACTTTGACGGTGAGAAATGGGTTCACCAAAGGCGGTGCGTTCATTGGCATATTCAATACAATATTTTTTGACTGCTTCACATGTGCCGACCGCCATTGCACACCACATTAAATTGCCGAGGTCTAAAAAAGCAGTGTAGTTGAAGTCTTCATCACCTAAGCGTAAAGCAGGGGTTTGATTAAAAATTAAAGTTGCTGTTTCTGTGCCTTTGAGCCCCATAGCGGGAGATTTTTTAAACTGAATACTTTCATCGCGTCTGAGAATAAAAACTTCAGCTTGACCATTAAGTTCGGCACTGACAAGGAAAATATCTGCACTTTCAGCCAATAGCACCAGTGTCTTTTCGCCTTGAATAAGATACTGGCCATCACGTGAAATGGCTTTGGTTTTTAACTGGTAAGGATTAAAAGCAGGCGTAGCTTCTTGAATTGCAAAGCTAGCGCGAATGCTACTGTCTTGCGCAAAACTGTTCAAATATAAAGCTTGTACTTGCTCAGAACCCCATTGTGTAATGGCATTAATCACACTAAAGGTAGAGAGCATACCCGCAGCTAAACTAAAATCACCTTTGGCCAAATGCTCCGCAATAAGTATATTACTCAGAATATTTTTTTCAGATGCAATACCGCCGAGTGCTTCAGGCAAAGCATAAAAGTTTAGACCTAGGTCTTCGATATATTGCCAAAGTTCTGTTGGAAAAGTTTCATTTTGATCGGCACTGGCGGCTAATGGGTAAAGTACATCTGCAGCGAATTGAGACATGGTGTCGATGGTCATTTGCTGATCTTCTGAATAGTTCAGATCAAACAATGATTTTTCTTGATTGTTGAGCCGCTGTTTATGCAGATCTGTATTGGCTTTAAAAGCTTTTTGTGTTTTTGATAGGGTTTTAAAGCTTGCTTTTGAGCCTTGATAAAGTGATTTTTCTACAAACTTTCTAAGTTTTAATTGGTCAAGTACGTCGCTACTTGCCATCTTTGTGATCAGTGATAAGCCAAATCCCTGCGCTTTATTTACCATATTTGTCATTATTTTCATCCAGCAGAATTATTCTGTATTTTTATGCTGACATAGCGGAACATGAATGACTATGTCATCGCTGACATGATGTATTGTCAAAGATAAACGGTAGGTGGTGTGTTTTAAATTCTTCTAATGATTTGTTTTTAAAGTTTTTTATTAAATCGTTGGAAATTAAATTTATTGACTAATTGACCAAAATGACATTGCGTCATTTTGGTCATGCAGCTTTTAGATGAACTTTTCAACCATTGCGCGGACATTGGTTTTCGCTTCAATCACGGTCATAAAGGTATAAGCACCGATGAATTTACGGCTGATAAACATAAATTCTTTGGGTGGAACACTGAAATAGCGAGACGCCATCGACTTAGACGCTTGTTGCATGACACGGCTATGAAGTTGGCTAGCTTTCCAGTCATAAGCAAAGTTTTGATCCATAACACCAGTAGGCAAGTCAGGATTGTTACTAGGACTGCTGAATGCTTCAGTTGCAAGTAAAAAGACTTTAGCCATATCCGGTTTAATGCTTTGAGGGATAGAGTCGAAAAATTCATAGCCTGTCATTGCTTGAACCATTTCTTCACTATTGTGGTTAAATCCAGCATGAATGAGCTTGCGTGCAACACCGAGTAAGTGTTCATCAAACTGTCGAATTGCACCAAAGTCAAGCAGAACGATTTTATCCAAGATATCATTGCCATTACCTAAGCGAACCAGATAGTTACCAAAGTTCGGATCGGTCTGCATTTCACCCCATTCAAAAATCTCGCGTACCGCAATTTCAAGTGATGCTTCACCAAGTTTGTTGCGACGTTCTTGCGGTAGAGACAGCATGACGGGGCTGTTAATCGGCACACCACGTTCAAAGGTCATGCATAACACTTGGTCTGTGCAATAGTCATCAATAATTTGTGGCACGATGTAGCGTGGGTCTTCTTTTAAGCGAGCAGCAAAGCGGCGTGTAGTTGCAGCCTCAATTTTATAATTCACTTCACGGTGCATCATTTCACGGACTTCGTCGAACCATTGATCGAACTCACGTGTTTGCGGCACCATGCGTGTCAGTTTAAGCATATTTTTGAATAGGCTCATGTCTGAGTCAATGGCTTCAGCAACGCCTGGGTATTGAATTTTTAATACCACCTCTAAACCATCAGACTTACGTGTTGCGCGGTGCACTTGTGCAAGTGATGCAGTGCCTAAAGGTTCGTGGTCGATGGTTAAATCATCCAGTTTGGAACCCAATTGGCTGTGTAATTGCTGTTTAATCGCAGGCCATGCTAAAGCGACTGTTTGATTGTTTAGAGTATTTAACGCTTGTGTGATTTCTTCTGGTAAAAAATGTTCACCATATAGTGCCATCATTTGGCCAATTTTGACGATGGAACCTTTAAGCTTGCCAATTTCAGATACCAAATAATCGGCTTGTTCTTTCATGGCTTTTTTGCGTTTTTTTTCTTTTTCTTCTTCACTAGAAAACATAGACGTTGCGCTAGAAGCTGCCCAACGTGTTCCAGCAAGCAACGAAGCTTTGGCAATCGATAAACGACGATCCATAGAGGAGGTTTTCAGTTGTTTAAGCTTATCGTTGTGATCTGACATAATTCAGTAAAATCCTTTCATCAGCAAGGGCAGCACTTAAGATTGTAACGGATAATATCGTGTATTCACGTATTAAAAAAGTTCAACTTGCTGAATAGCGAGTTAAAAAAGCTTAGAAGTGTCAGATAAGTACTTAAAAATAGCTCAACCTGAGGTTTTACATGCGAAATTGGATTTTAAGTTTGTTCTTCTGAATCAGTTCATTTTTATGCGTTTGAATGTGTTGTAGAATCATTTCTTGCACAGGTTGGTGCATAAAACCGTGTGCATAACCTTTAACAATAATGATGCTTGGTAGACTAAAAAAGAAATATTTTGCATCTTCAACGGTCGCGCAGTCAAAGATACCTTGTTGTTGTAGTAGGTTTTGAAAAAAAGCTTTTTCAATGTCGACGTGGTTATTTTCAGTGTCATTCCAATAACGCTCACGCATCGCCATTAGATTATTGTGTTTATAACTCATAGGTTGGGACGTAATCAGCAAAATAATTCATTTCATAATAAAGCCATTTGATCTGATTTCAATGTAAAGCCTGTGACTTCATGTAAAAGTAAGGATGTGGAAATTTTATAAGTGTTTAGTATGTTCATACAAAATAGGATGTTATATTAAAGCGCTGCAACGCGTAGATGTTGTGAATGATTAGATTAAAAAATGATTAAAGAACATTTGTTTTGGGGAATGGAATTGAAACAGATATTAGGTCTACTCCTTGTAATGGGATTGTGCGGTGGTTCAGCCTTTGCGATGGGTCCAAGTAAAGAATATGAAATATGTATGAAACAAACGGGTAATGTATGGAGTGAGATTGATACATGCATGAGTAAAGAATATAAAGTACAAAAAAAACGCTTAAAAAAAGTGTTCAAAATATATTTAGACAAAACCCCTACTAATGAGCAAGCTTTGGTTAAACAATCTCATCAGCAATGGCTTGAGCAGCGTGATCAAATTTGTAATAACAAACCCATTGTGAAAAATGAAAAGACTGAAGTTCAGCGGATTTCATGTCTGATGCAAATGACACAAACCCGTGCAGATATGTACGAAGCACGTACAGGCAGTATAAGCAAATAAGTGCAAAGCGTATGAAAATGTGTTTGCTGTGCATCAAAACATTATAAATCATAGAAAAACAGGGTATCATAAGGCGTTTTTACAATGACCTTGGAGACGCCTTTAGTGGATCGCCCGACTATTAGCCCTGAACATATACAGGAAGCCGCTGAAAACTTAAGTACAATTCGTGATTTTATCCGTTTTGGAGTGACAGCATTACGTCAATACGATGCACATTTAGGTCAAGGTACAGAAGACTATTTTGCTGAAAGCTCAGCGTTGGTGTTACAGACTTTATCTTTAGATTGGAATGCGGATGCTGAAATCTTAGATTCAAAGTTACTACCAAGTGAAAAAGCAGAAGTTTTAAGTTTATTAGAACGTCGAATTAATGAAAAAGTACCGACTTCGTATTTGCTTAATTTGGCATATTTTGATGGCAAACCATATTATGTCGATGAGCGTGTACTGATTCCGCGTTCACCGATTGCAGAATTGATTCAAAACCGTTTTGCACCTTATTGCTTAGGTGAAAATGGCCAAATGGGTGAGGCAGTCAATAACTTGCCAGAAAATCCAAATCCAAAAACACCACAACGTATTTTAGATATGTGTACGGGTTCAGGTTGTATCGCGATTGCTTTAGCTTATGCCTACCCAGATGCTGAAGTGGATGCAACTGATATTTCTAAAGAAGCTTTAGAAGTGGCTCAAATTAACTCAGAACACCACGACAAACAATATCAAGTGGCTTTACTTGAGTCTGACTTGTTTGCCAAAATTCCTGCTGAAAATCAATATGATCTCATCGTGTCTAATCCGCCTTATGTGGATGCTGAAGACATGGCAGACTTACCAGAAGAATTTCACCATGAACCAGAATTGGCACTGGCAGCGGGTCAAGATGGCTTGGATTTGGTTCGTAAAATGTTAGCTCAAGCACCAGATTACTTAACTGAAGATGGTCTCATCGTGATTGAAGTGGGTAATTCTGAATGGGCAATGCGCCAAAACTTTAATACCGTTGATTTTTACTGGTTACAGTTCCAAAAAGGCGGTACAGGAATCTTTGCATTGACTGCAGCTCAGTGCCGTCAATTCCGTGATTTATTCATTCAATCTGTTCAAGCATAAAAGGAGTCGTTGGACATGGCAGGTAATAGTATAGGGCAACTCTTCCGTGTAACGACTTGTGGTGAATCTCATGGTGTAGGCTTAATGGCGATTGTGGATGGTGTTCCACCGGGTCTTGAGCTTACAGCAGACGATTTGCAAAAAGATTTAGACCGTCGTAAGCCGGGCACCTCGAAATTTGCCACGCAGCGCAAAGAACCTGATGAAGTTGAAATTATTTCAGGTGTGTTTGAAGGTAAAACAACAGGTACACCAATTGGTTTATTGATCCGTAACACCGATCAAAAATCCAAAGATTACGGTAACATTGCACAAAGCTTCCGTCCGGGACATGCAGACTATACTTATACACAAAAGTACGGTTTCCGTGATTACCGTGGCGGTGGTCGTTCGAGTGCGCGTGAAACGGCTATGCGTGTGGCTGCGGGTGCGATTGCGAAAAAATATTTGGCCGAAAAGTTTGGTGTTTTAATTCGTGGTCATGTGACCCAAATTGGAACTGAAGTTGCTGAAAAATTGGATTGGAATGAAGTACCCAATAATCCTTTTTTCTGCGGTGATGTCGATGCCGTACCGCGTTTTGAAGCACTGGTGACTTCATTGCGTGAACAAGGTACCAGTTGTGGCGCAAAGCTTGAAATTTTGGCTGAAAAAGTACCTGTAGGTTGGGGTGAGCCTGTTTTTGACCGTCTAGATGCTGACATTGCCCATGCCATGATGTCCATTAATGCTGTCAAAGGGGTTGAGATTGGTGATGGTTTTGCCGTTGCTGGTCAGTTCGGACATGAGAGCCGAGATGAGTTAACCACAGATGGCTTCCTCGCGAACCATGCCGGTGGCATTTTGGGTGGTATTTCGAGTGGTCAAACCATTCGTGTTGCAATTGCGCTTAAACCAACAGCATCTATTACTACACCAGGTAAAACGATCAATATTAATCGTGAAGATACTGACGTATTAACCAAAGGTCGTCATGACCCTTGTGTGGGTGTACGTGCGGCTCCGATTGCAGAGGCAATGCTTGCGATTGTTTTAATGGATCACTTTATGCGCCATCGTGCTCAAAATGCAGATGTCGTTGCCCCATTTGCGCCGATTGAAGACTAGAGAATTTTCTTCCTATTTAAGAAAATACACATTAAAGTCAGACTTCGGTCTGACTTTTTTATTTGAATATGAAAGACAATATAATTCGCTTGGTAGAATTAAATGATATTGAAAACGTTGTAGATGTCATCAATATTGCCTATCGTACCAACCAAGGTTGGACACATGAATTTAATGTTGTTGCTGGAGATCGTATATCTTCAAAGCAGTTAAAAATCGAACTACAAAAAGAAAATTTTAAGCTCTTTGTTTTAGAAGCGGATGGTCAAATTTTGGGGTGCATTGGCCTAACCGAAGATGTTGACTCTATTGAAATTGGAAGTTTTGCAATTTTACCTATGCATCAAAATTCAGGTTATGGAAAGAAATTACTCAATTTTGCAGAAGTTTTTGCGAAACAAAAGCAACATATTGCTAGGTTAAACATGTTGGTCTTAAATGTAAGAAAAGAATTGTTAGCATATTATGCACGTCATGGTTATCACGATACTCATAAGACGGAATCTTACCCATTGGATGCCAATCTAGGACAACCTTTGATTAACCTTCATTTGGTCTTACTGAGTAAACAAATTTAATGTTTAGGTCTTTTAAATTTCTGAAAAAATCATCAATAACACAGAATAATTGGGTATGAGCCGTATGTGGCGCAAGGAGCATAAGAGCTAGAGTTGTAAGTTTAGTGTGTTAACCCAACAAATGGCTCTAGTCTTTCTCTTTTTTTAAGCCAATTTCTTATCTTTGATTCGAGTTAAGTCATTTAGATAGTTTATTTTTTTAATAAGAAGGAATGGGTATGAATGAAAAGCTAAGCAGCGTAAGACGAGGCACCATTTTATTTTTATCATTACTCACAGTTTTGGTTATTTCATTGTTGATATACGGCTATGACAGTATGCATGATCCTGAAAAAGTCAAAGCTCGATTATATGCTTGTGGAAAATTTGGTGATCGGCACATGCTCATTGATAAGCAGTATTTATATTATGGCAGAGTGAATTATCAAGGTGTGAATTATTGGGGGAAAAATATAAAAGAAGAACACGAGGCCAAAGGCTGTGATGATCAAATTCAAAGTATTGATTTGAAAGTGAAATGGCCTGAAATGAAAGCATCTAGAGAAGGCTTTAGACTAGATTCTGAAAATAAAGATGTGATCACAATAGCATTAAACCAACGTTCCGTTTGGAAAGAGGAGTGGGGAAGTAAAGACTTCTTTAATTTTTTTGGTCATTTAAAAAGAAAATTAAGAAAAGGAATGTTTTCTTCTAGTGGAGAAGAGGTGAGTGAAATATGGATAGATGAAACAAAAACATTTAACTCAGATTTGGGGCTCTATGAAATAGAGGTAAAAAGTGATGACGGTGTTGGAAAAAAGGTGTATTGGCAAGAGCGTAAAGGTAAAGGGGTAAGTCTCACTATTGTATGTCTTTATTTTAAGAGTGGTGAAACAAGTTGTGAGTTTATTACACATCAGCCCAATTATGGGTTTAATACGAGTTATATCACTATAAGCTTTCACAGTGAGTTATTACCTCATTGGCAAGAAATTTATCAAGATGCAGAACAACTCATTCATTCTTTTAATACTGAGTAAAGATAAAATGAAACATCCAAAGAGTATAGCCATAACCATGATCAAAGACTTTTAGATGACTTTGGGGTAGCTCTAATGTATGACTGGATGTGTGCTATTTTAAAGCATTAGCAGCGTTATTTTCATCAATATAGTGCAAAGCTTGCCCTAAGCCGAGGTTGTGCTCTATAACAATAAACAAAAGATAATACTTTAAGAGCAGTTTCCAATCGGATGATTACATGGTATATAAATTGCTCATAGAATAATAAGCATTATTGCAGGAGAGAAATGTTCTGCATTCGCCGAAGGAGCAACGACCCCGGAAACTCTCAGGCAAAAGGACTGTAATAATGAAAAAACTCTGGAGAGAAGTGTTCAATCACTCACCGAAGGGGATGGTTTAAAGCTTCATGGGAAGTTTTAGATCGAAGCTCTCAGGTACACATGACAGATGGGGTTTGACATCAAACAATAAAAAGGAGGTGTCTATGTGTCATGTCGTTGTCATTGGTGCTGGAATTACAGGCGTCACAACTGCGTATGAATTAAGTTTACTTGGCTATCAAGTGACCGTTGTTGACCGTCATCTATTTCCAGCCATGGAAACTTCT
Source organism: Acinetobacter sp. TUM15064 (assembly GCF_008980265.1). Classification (NCBI taxonomy): domain Bacteria; kingdom Pseudomonadati; phylum Pseudomonadota; class Gammaproteobacteria; order Moraxellales; family Moraxellaceae; genus Acinetobacter; species Acinetobacter sp. TUM15064. The sequence goes on from NZ_BKFU01000007.1 coordinate 92,782, forward strand.
TTTGCAAATGGTGGACAACTGTCTGCATGCAATGCTGAAGTTTGGAACCAAAAATCGACAGTGCTGAAAGGCATGAAATGGATGTCTCAAAAATCTGCGCCGTTGTTGCTGAATCCATCTTTTAGTGTACATAAATATGCATGGTTGATGGAATTTCTAGGCAATATTAAACATTATGAGACCAATACCCACGAAACAGTCCGCTTAGCTCTATTGGCTCGTCAGCGCTTATTTGAAGTTGCTGAAAAAGAGTCGATTGACTTTAACTTAGAGAAGCGTGGAATTTTACATTTTTATCATAATAAACAAGACTATGACGTTGCTATTCGCGTCAATGATATGTTGAATGAAGGTGGACTTGAACGTTGCGGTGTAAGCAATGAAGAAATTAAGCAAATTGAGCCGACCCTGACTGGTGACTATTATGCAGGATTCTACTGTGAAGGTGATGCCACGGGTGATATTCATAAGTACACCACAGGTTTGGCAGAAGTCACCCAAAAATTAGGTGTAAAATACCGTTTTGGGATGGATGTAACGGATATTCAACATCTATCGACGGGTGTTGAGGTGAAATTACAACCGAGTTCTGAAAATGTAGAGTTGGCACCGAATGATGTTGAGATTTTGGCTGCCGATGCTGTTGTGGTTTGTGCTGGTGTAGGCAGTTACCAACTGGCAGAGTTAGTCCAAGAACGTGTCAATGTCTATCCAGTGAAGGGTTATTCGATTACCGTTATGTTGAATGACGAAGAGAGTCAGCAAAATGCACCATGGGTAAGCTTGCTGGATGAAAGTGCAAAAATCGTCACTTCACGTTTAGGTAAAGACAGATTCCGTGTAGCGGGAACAGCTGAGTTTAATGGCTATAACCGTGATATTCGTGCAGATCGGATTCAACCTCTTGTAGATTGGACCAATCGTAACTTTAAAGTCTCGACAGAGCATGCGGTACCTTGGGCGGGCCTTCGACCGATGATGCCTAATATGATGCCAGTGGTACGCCGTGGAAAATTAGAGCGTGTGTTCTTTAATACAGGACATGGGCATTTAGGGTGGACTTTATCTGCAGCGACAGCAGCCATGATTAGCCAAGAGGTTGCCACAGCTTATCCTGTTTAAGCCAAAGGTTGTATTGGGTTATATGAGAAATGATAAAAACAAACTCAAGTCGGGCTTGTTTTTATCATTTTGACTTAATGATGTTATAATTCTGCCTTAATTTCAAAAGATTGCTCACAAACTAATACTTTAAACTGCATCAAAAATACGTAGTATGGTTTCAGGTAATTGATGACTAATTCGAAGGTGAATAATGATTAACATGAAAATGGCTTTGGTGGTTTTAGCTTCTGCAACGATGCTGTCGCTTGCAGCATGTAGTGACAAGAAACAAGAGACTGAACAAACGCCAGTGGAAAGTTCAGCAACTGAAACACCAGTGACCAATATTGAGGTGAGCCCTGACATGATTGATGCTGCACCTTTAGAGTCTGAGGAGGCAGGTGCGTCAGTGCCAGTAGCTGCTTCTGAAGCAAAATAAGTTCACTATAGAAAAGCCTCCTGATTTGGAGGCTTTTTTAAATGGGCAACTTTTTTCTACAAATGATATAAATTTAGAGCATAAATAAAAAATAATATTGAAACGCCACCTAACAATCTATACAGTTTGTTTAGTAAATATTGTCAATGCAAAATGACTTCTATTCAATGAGTATTTGAAGTCTAAAGGGCAATAAAAAAACATGATGTTGCTAAACTCATGTAAACATGAGGGAATATTTTGTACGCAGGAAAGCTAGCAGAAGTACCATTTAACTTTAAACAACATGGCCGCGCATGTGCATTGATTGCTTTGGTCATTTTTGTCTGTTGTTTGCTTGGAATACTGACACGACCGATTGCATATTTTGCTTATTTTTGGCCCGCCAATGCTGTACTCATCGGCTTGTTTTTAAGATTTCCTCAGTTAAGAAATCTGGGGGGATGGATAGGCGCTTTTATTGGTTATATGTCTGCGGACTTGGTAACGGGAAACCATTTTGAACTAACTTTAGCATTAACTGTTGCCAATTTTATTACAGTCAGTGTCTCTCTGTTTTTTATTCAATATTTACAAATAGATTATCGTTCTGATAATAAAGGATTAAATTTTCTTTATTTATTTTTAGTCTGTATATTTATTGGCTGTTTCTTTAGTGCGATTTTTGCTGTGACCGTTGTTCCACATATGCCACATACATTTATGACGGCAGATGACTCTTGGTCTGAGTTTTATATTTGGTGGACGGGTGAAGTCTTAAATTGTATCTCTATTTTACCATTGATGCTTACGTTCCCGACTGGGAAAAAGTTCACCAATATTTGGAAAAATCGGAGGCAGTGTGAGACAAAGTTTATAGATTTATTACCACTATTTTCTGTTATTGTTTCTGTGGCTTGTACACATATTTTCTTTGGTCCAGGCGCTTTGCTTTTTCCTTTAGCAGGGTTGATTTGGGCGGCCTTGAGTTATAATTTATTTTACGTCAGTCTAATTAATAGTACCGTCTGCTTGGTGCTATATCATAGTTTAACAACCTATTATATTTCACGAACTGCAGATAATTTTTTGGCAACGTCAATGTCCGTAAGAATTGGTCTATGCATGCTGATGATTGCGCCTTTGCTATTATGTATCGTAAGCCGAAATCGGCATGCTTTATATAAGGAAGTCTTATATCTTGCCAATCATGATCCTTTAACTCATGTGGCTAATCGTCGTTTTTTCTTTACAGAAACTGAGAATCTACTAAAACAAAATCAATTCAAATCGCTTACGATTATTATGCTTGATATTGATCATTTTAAAAAAATGAATGATCAATATGGACATTATATAGGAGATGTTTTGCTACAAAGCTTTGCAGCCACGGTCAAAAGTAATTTGCGTGAACAAGATCTATTTGCACGTATGGGGGGAGAAGAGTTTGTTGTGGTGTTGAAGAATACGAACTTAGTTGAAGCAGAAATGATTGCAGAGCGTATTTGTCGTGCCGTAGCGTTGTCCAAGACTCAAGTGGCGCATGCAGTTTTAAATATGACCGTGAGCTTAGGCGTAGTACATCAGGTGCTACCAACGCAAAATAGTCTACAGAGTATTCTAAATCAGGCAGATCGGGCGCTTTACCAAGCGAAAACATTAGGGCGGAACCAAGTACGTATTGCCTCTTAATCTAAAAGCAGGTAAAACTAGATAACAATAAGAATTATATATTTGGATCACAATGATTTTTTCTGAATACCTACAATACGATGCTTTAGGATTGGCTGAGTTAGTTGCACAAAAACAAGTCCATCCTGCTGAATTATTACAACTTGCGATTGAGCGCAGTCAGCAAGTTAATCCAGCCTTAAATGCCATTATTATTCCCATGCATGATTATGCTAAAAAGCGCGCTCAGAATGTGTTGTCTGGGCCATTTGCTGGTGTACCATTTTTAGTTAAAGATTTATTTCAGGAATATGCGGGTTATCCCACCTCTTATGGGTGCCAAGCCTTTAAACGAACGGGGCATATTGCACAGCACAATGCAGAAATAGTGAACCGCTGGGAGAAAGCTGGGATCTTGACCTTTGGTCGTACCAATACGCCTGAATTTGGTATTAAAGGTATTACTGAACCTGATGCTTGGGGTAGTTGTTGTAATCCATGGAATTTAAAACATAATAGTGGTGGATCATCTGGTGGTTCTGCTTCGGCCGTTGCAGCAGGGATTGTACCGATTGCTGGTGCTGGTGATGGGGGAGGATCAATTCGGATCCCTGCATCATATTGTGGTTTATTCGGTCTTAAACCAAGTCGTGGACGTACGCCGTGGGGTCCTGATATGAGTGAAGCAATGCATGGTGCAGCCATACAGCATGTATTGGCGAAGACTGTGCGAGATAGTGCTGCAATGCTCGATGCAACGCACGGTGCGGAACATAGCTCATTGTTTAAAATTGAACAGCCCGGCCAAAGCTATTTGGCCTGTCTACAGCAGCCAGTAAAAAAACTTAAAATTGCATTTTGTACGCAGTCTCCTATTGGAACTACAGTATCTAAAGATGCTATTGCTGCTGTACAGCATACGGCACATTTGTTGGAGTCATTAGGGCATACAGTAGTTGAAGCACAACCTGAAATTGATGGTATGGCATTGGCCCGCGACTTTATCACGACATGGTTCAGTCAATTTTCGTATATGTTAGAGCAGATCAAACAACAAGTCCCAACAACAGCAGGCGATTTCGAGTTGGATTCTTTAACTCTGGCTGCCTTTGGTGCGAAAACAACAGCCTTAGAATATATTCATAACCTGAATCATTGGGGAATATATGTGACTCGTATGAACCAATTCTTTGACCATTATGATCTTTATTTAACTCCTGCAACTGCTTCAGTCGCGCCCAAAAATGGACAAGTTTCTACACCTTTATGGCAAAAGCCGATTCTAAAAAGCCTACTTAAAGTCGGTAAGGTGCATTTGCTCGCTCAAGGGAAGTTGGTAGATAAAATTGTAAAAGATAATCTGCTTTGGGTGCCTTTTACACAACTGGCAAATATTACAGGCTTACCCGCAATGTCTGTACCTTTGTATTGGAATGCTGATAACCTACCGCTTGGTTCGCAGTTTATTGCGCCTTTTGCCCGTGAAGACTTGCTACTACAATTGGCCAATCAACTTGAACAAACTCAACCATGGTTCCATAGATATCGAGAGATCCACGTATAGAAAGGCTATGTTAGTTTAACTACCCAAGCTATAAGTGTCGCTCAAAAAGTGGCTTAAGCTTGTACTTCTTTGGGCAGAAAGATTACCAAAGACAGCCCGAATAAGACGGCAATACCAGCCAAAATAAAAATATATTCGCCTGATAGAATGCTCCAATAATGTCCTGCAAGAATACTGCCTGATGCGACACCAAGGCCCCACATGGTGCTATAAAGTGCCTGTCCACGGCCTTGTTGGCCTAAACTAAAATTTTGGAAAATGATGCGCATAGCAATCAAATGGAATAAACCAAAACTAAAGGCATGAATGGTTTGTGCTAAAAATTGAATCGTGAAGATTTGTGGAAAAGAACCTATCAAAAACCAGCGTAGCGCCGTGAGAATGAGGCAAACAGAAACAAGGAGCCGCCATGAAAAACGTTTGAAAAACACCTGAGCAACGGCAAACATAATAATTTCAGCCATGACGCCCACTGACCATAAAAAACCAATTTCAGTGGTTGAATAGCCTGTTTGTTTTAAATAGTTGCTATAGAAACTATAAAATGGGGCATGTGAAAAAAGTAGAATAAATTCAATGCTAAAAAATGCGGCTACGACAGGCTTTTTTAAGATAGGTAAGAGTGGCTCAAGGTGCTTTTGAGAATTGGGAGCTGTGGTTGGCTCACGAATGCTAAACGACCAAAGAAAAGCCAAAAAAGAAATACATAGTAGTAGTATGGGCAGCATAGAAATTGGAATTATTTCTAATAATGCACCAATACCAAACACACCGACTATAAAACCAATAGAACCCCATTTCCGGACTTTTCCATATAATGCACTCCGTTGTTCTCCGAGCCAAAATAGGGTAACACCTTCAAATTGAGCTAAAATTGCATTTTGGAAAAAACTAAAAATTAGCATGAGCAGAGCAACGGCTTGAAAGGAGTTTGGAATGATAAAAATCATGAACCAAATACAAGCTTCCATCCATGTAGCAACTCGGACTAAGAGCATCCGTTTCCCTGATTTATCTGCAATCCAACCCCAAATAAACGGGGCAAAAAAACGGGTAATAATGGCAATGGATGAAAGAATACCGATTTCACTGTAGTTAAAGCCTTGATCTTCGAGATATAAACTCCAAAACGGCATGAATGTGCCTACAATGGAATAATAAAAGAAGTAAAAACCAGCCAGTCGGTGCTGAATGGGGAATGGAAGCATTGTGCTGTATTCCTTGCTAGAGCGAAAATATTCAAAAAAGTGTTAAAGCATTTACTTATTTAAGCTTGGCTATATTTTCTAAAATAAGATAATTATATCAAAAACTTAGCAGTATTGATTATCTGTTTGGGTTTTGTTCAAGGTGCAGTCTTAAAATACGACGTAACTCCAATAAGGTCTCTGCTTCTTCATGTACTGAATGCTTCGCTTTAATAATTTTTTCAGATACAGCATGGTCTAAATGTGAACTCGAATAGGGCACAATACCATCACTCATTTCACGTGTATCATTGGTCTGACGGTAGTTACCCATAATCGAATGATAGGGAATGGTGGAAACAGGCATGATGTTATGGGTCAACGTCATAAAACGGGACTTTGGACTTAAGTCATCTGGTCCTGATTGCACCATACCTTTAGTGCTAGAGCTGCCATTCAACTGCATATCAACTTGGTTCTTAGATTCTCAAATGAAGTGCAACAGAGATTAAATTATTGGAAAGAAGCAAGATGAGCTAGCATTTTGCTTCCGACCGACCAAAGTCAAAGTTGCATCATGAACTATACTCATCTTACCCAAGAAG
>NZ_BKFU01000008.1:0-88331 GCF_008980265.1 Acinetobacter sp. TUM15064
AAAATCATTTGAATGATTTCTTCTTGGTCTACGTGCCATAAAATACTCCATATATTGATGTTTATAACATCATTTGGGGAGCAAAATATCACTTATAAGTGTTGTTCAAATTTCCTGATCCACCTCTAAGTTACTTAAAAAACTAAATGGCTCATCATTAAATGCTGAAGGGAATTTAAAAAAGAAACACAATTTTGAAGCTATTGATAACAAAATTTTAGAACTTATCAAGCAAGACAAATTCAAGAATAAATATAAAAGCAAGAATGCAGCTGCTGAAAAAATAGCAGATGAGATTGCAAAGGAAATTGAGGTTTTCATGGAAAATGACCGTGGCAAAAATAACCACAATCAGCACATCAAGCTAGAGAACTTGCCAGATAGAATACTTAAATTCATCAACAAATATCCTGAGCTTAACGAGCACTTAATAAATAAGTAATTGATTTTTATGTTTAATCAGTTTTTTTTAATTACTTGGACGGCTCATAAATAGTTTTTCAATCAAGTGTAAATTTACTGTCATTGGATAGTGTCCTTTCTGCTTCAAGGTAGCTATTCAATTTAATGGGCTTTTTCCCATAACTAATCCAACATTTAGGACAGTAAGTATGTACACCGCAATATTTAAAAAACCTTCGGGTTCATCACAAGGTCAAAGTATAAAACCTCGATCAGGCCGAACCTCTGAATTAAGGATAATATTACTATTAAGTATCTATTATCCCAATAGGTGTACTACTTATCATCTGGGTAGTTTGTATATACCTATTCCAGTAGTGTTTTGTATAACACTACTGATTATTAATCAGTATAGATTTCACTGCTATAAAGCTAAGGGGTACACTCATGCCTCTTAAACCTTTCAAAGCTCAAACACCTGCGATTGTTTATCCTCTTATTAGCGATGGTGCATTTGAACTTCTGCCATCATCAGAGATTGAACAGACCATTTTATATCGTGACCACCGCTTGAAATGTATGCTCAATATAGTGTCATTCGTCAGGGAATGTTTAAACGCAAAGCGAATTTGCAGCCAAAGTTGAACCCGATGATTTCAACGAATTTAAGGGCTTCTTTTACTACGCTCAGTGGATAAGACCATTTGTGCCTGTCTTTGATGATATTACAGGCATTGATCTTAATTACCTGAAAGACTTTATAGTTTGTGAAGAAATATTATGTTTCTTCAAAGCAAAAGAACTTTTAAATACCGAATTAGATCTGATTGGGTTATTTGAACAACCAAATTCCCAACCTCTTGTACATATACAGCCAAGAGCAGATTTATTAAATCAATTCGTTCAACTGATTCGTGAGCAAATGGGTAGCACTATAGTAAAAAATGTTATCCGAAAACGTGAGGAAAAGGCTAAACAAAACTTAAAGTCTTGTCGTAAAGCGATAAACCAATGCTTTGCCAAATTCAGCAAACTTTTGGTTATACGTGTTGATTTTGCCTTTAAGCCACCTTTAGAGAACTTAACCCCCTATTGCCCAGATGAACTGCAACACCCCTTTCATTCTGAAAATGCCTTGCAATCTTTAAAAGAGCTAATTGCACAGTTATTACGGAATAGAAGGCATAACAAAATATTGAACCAAATCAAGGGTTATATTTTGAAGTTTGAACATGGGTTAAAAAAGGGCTTTCACGTCCACGCTCTGTTTTTTATGGATGGTAATTTACATCAAAATGATGGGTATTTTGCACATGAAATTACCAAGTACTGGAAAAAGCTTACGAACGATCAAGGCTGCACCTATAACTGCCACATGGCAAAAGACAAATACAAAACTCTATGTATAGGAATGATTGATCACACAGATACCGCAAAGCAAAAGGCGTTAGATGATTGTGTTCAATATTTCTGTAAAAAGGAACAGTACCTCATGTTTAACAAACTAAATAGCGTTAGAACAATTCAAATTAGTCAACCACCTCAACGACGCTCTAATGCTGGTCGTCCAAGAAAAGCTGTTAACACAACTTTGTTGAATAGCAAATAAGGAGGATTTCTAATGTTGACTAAGAAATATCTTTCAGTAGCTCATACTGCTTATTTTTGTAGCACTGGTGCACGATTAGCACTGTCACATCCAAGTCCATCTGATATTTATCAAGCAGCATCACTTATTGGAAAAGCATCTGCTAAAAGCATTGAAAAAGCCCTTAAAGGCTCAAATGTCGCTATTATGCAAGCAATACAAACAATTCCTTGGCTGAATAATGCACCATGGTTTAATGGCAATATGTCAAATATTAGCCTGAATCCATATAATGCAAACTTAGGTAATCTAGCTTATGAGCATGGCTTAATTCAGCAAAATCAAACTGCTACAATTAATCCACTTGCTGTATCTTATTTATCTGAGCATTTCCAATATCGCATACAAACTATTGAATTTACTAAGAGCCTTATCGAATGGTCTAAGCCTTTTGAAGGCTCAAAGCAAGAATTGGATACAATATTTCGAAATATTGAAAGAAGCTCTTCTGGTTTTGAGCTTCAAGAGTTCTGCCTTAATTATGATACGGATCAAAATAATACTATACATCTTAATGGGTTAGAGAAATTTATCAGCAATGAAATAAAAATTCAGCTGAATCATCTCGAGCCTGATAAATGTTTAGCCATTCTGTTAAAGAAAGAACCTTGTTTAAACAAGCGCATGAATCTGCGCTATATCGTAATCTTGCAGAAAGATTACATTGATGAACCATCAGGGTTTACAGACCTAAGCTTCTTTCAGAGTATAAAAAATACTGTTGAATCAAATAGCTGCTATTACTTTAACTATGATTCTGGATGCCTAAATGGGTTTCTTGCTAACAACCGTTTTAGTAAGAAAAACCCAAATTACAGAGAACGGATCAGATGTCTAAAAAGCTATCTTATAGGTACAGATGCATTATATAGAGTAGATGGATTACAGACTTCTCTTGAGATTTTGTACTCAAAATTTGTCAAATAGGGTTGAAAATTTAATAATGGGAATGTTTCAGCTTACCACTGCTGACTACCTCTTTATGAAATATCGCTCTATGACCGTTGAACTGATGACAATAGTTTCCGACTATTACCCTCACCTTAGTAAAGCCGAAGCACTGAGAAAGGCGAATAATCAAGAATTCCCTTTCTCAGTGTTTAAAATAGATCAAAGTAAACGTGCACCTTTTTTGGTGCACATTAAAGATCTAGCAGATATTTTAGACAGTAAGTATTCAGAAGCTTCTAAAGATTATGCTACGTTTCATCGATGAGGCGTAGCACCTCTTCAAACTGCATAGTATTTCTTCTTGCCTTCACTGACACATAACGCTGTAAACTACTCCAAGAGTCATGCAAGCTTACCTTCTGAATCTCAGGAATAGTAAAACTCTGTTCTGCTAAACGTGTACAGCCTTCGTGTCTCAAATCATGAAAGCGCAAATCATCAATACCTAACATTCGGCACGCTTCTCTAAACTCTTTGCCTAAACTTTTAGGATTCAACGGCAGTAGCAAATTTTCATCATGCCCAAGCTTCAACATCCGTTCACGAACTTCTGAGTGCTTTAATCTTTTAATCATTTCCTTACAAGGATCAAGGACATCAAATGATTTATGATTACCTTTGGAGCCGTTTGGATTTTTTAGATCATGCACTTTCCAAGTTGAGTGATGTGAATCATAATCTCGAAGATATAATCGTGTTAATTCAGCTTCACGTCTGCATGAGAAAATAGCAAACCACATAATCAAATGCATTGGATACTTAGAACCGTAACGGTTTAGCTTCCATCGTTCTGTAAAATATTTCGTTAATGCAATCAATTCATCCGTTGAAGGGAGTCGATCTCTTTTTTGACTTGAGGAAATTTGACGTTTTTTTCTTAACTGAGCCGTAGCCTTATCAAAGCCATTTAAATCAATATCCATTTCCCACATAACAGCAGCATGAGAAAGCACACCACGGATATGTAAAAGCTCATGTTGCTGCGTACTAGTCGCAATAGGTTCAAGTTCTAGATGAGGTACTCCTCCCTTCCTTAAAGCAACATGCTCGGCCAAATGTACTGATTTTATTTTTGTGATAATATTGCGCGCAATTGGTAGCTTCTTAATTAAGAGCAGAGAATAGCGTTTCGTCCTTCCGTACTCGCTCCCGACTTCATCCAAATATTTATCTATGGCATCTGATAAGGTCAGATCAATCAGCTTTTCTTTGCCAAGCAAAATATCAGGATTTTCTTGAATTTCGACTTCTCGTTTCTTAACCCAGTTTTCAGCTAACTTCTTTGAGTGAAATGTTTTACTTTCAGAGAAAGTAGGAAAGCCCATTCGATTGATTCGAATCGCAGCACGATAGTTAACTTTACCATCTGCACCTTTCCTTGCTGTAATTGACCCCATAATTTACACCACAACCTGTTTTTTTGATTATGGTGTAAAATTTGGTGTAAATGCAAACCGATTAACCCACCTAAACACAGGTTAAAACAGATTCGCGCAGGTTGCGAAACATAGATTAAAGGTATGATTTTTAATGACTATTAACAAAAACATTGAAAACACTCAATCTCCGCGAATCAGTGTTGCCCCGATGATGGATTGGACCACAAAAGACTATCGTTTTTTTGCCCGTTTATTTAATCCAAACGTAATTTTATACACCGAAATGGTCACTACAGGTGCCATTCTATTTGGTGGTGCAAATCGTCATTTAGACTATAACAATGAAGAGCACCCAATTGTTTTACAACTTGGCGGCTCAAATCCTAAAGACTTAGCTACATGTACCAAAATGGCTCAAGACTGGGGCTATGACGAAGTTAACCTCAATGTTGGCTGTCCAAGTGACCGTGTACAAAACAATAAAATTGGTGCATGTCTTATGGCAGAGCCAGACCTCGTCGCAGAATGTATCGCTGAAATGCGCCATGCTGTGGATATTCCCGTGACCGTGAAACACCGTATCGGCATTGATGACATGCATTCTTATGAAGAAATGCTACATTTTGTTGATACCGTTGCCAAAACGGGTTGTGATAATTTCATCGTACACGCACGTATTGCCTTGCTTCAGGGACTTTCTCCGAAAGAAAACCGTGAAGTGCCCCCCCTACGCTATGAAGATGTCTATCGTTTAAAGCAAGAGCGTCCAAATCTATTGATTGAGATTAATGGCGGGGTCAAAACCTTTGCAGAAACGCAAGAGCATCTCAAACATGTGGATGGTGTAATGATCGGACGTGAGGCATATCACAATCCCTACTTTCTGGCTGAACTTGGTCAGTTGTGGAATTTAGAACTTCCAGACCGCTTTGACATTATCAATCAAATGCTGCCGTATATTGCCCAGCGTATGGCTGAGGGTGCTCCGTTATCAATTATCACTCGTCACATTTTAGGTTTATTTCAAAACCTTCCGGGTGCTCGCAAATGGCGTCAGGCCTTAAGTGGTGGTAATGCTAAGACTTTTGCTGATGTGGAAAATGCAATTCTCAACATTAAAGACGCGATGCAACGCACCGAAGATTATTTAAAAGAACACACTCTAGCTTAGTAATTTAGAATATTAATCTAAAAGAAAAAAGCGAAGCATCTGCTTCGCTTTTTTCTTTTATAGTCTGATACAAGGCTTTACTAAAGAACGTTTTCAATATTGGTCACACACACATTTCATTTTAAATTCATTAGGTGATTAACCCGTAAATTTACTCAGAGCGCGCCAGTATTTATCTTTGAACAGGCTGACTTCTATTTCAAAGTTGTCTTTATATTTTTCAATCACTTGATCAATGACTTTAGATGGCTTCCTAAACTCTTTACACACAAAATACATGGTTCTTAAGTGATTACCCGTTTCACGTCCTATATTTAAATAGCCATCCACATCTTTCAACTCTTGCAATAATTCGTCTTCAATCAGATTCAGCAACTCATAATCTGTAGAAGCAGGCATACCATTTGAATGATGACCATCATAGGAGATTTCAATCAGCATCATCCACGGATGTGAGGCTTTTTGATCCCATGTTAAAAGTGTACGATTTAGAGTTGCCAGCAAAGGTAGGCCTTCATTGGTTTCGCCTTCCAAACTAACAAATTCATCGGCATCTGTATTTGAACGGGTAATTTTGTCTAATCTTGAAATTTCACTACTTTTTAAAATTAAAATGTTTTTGAGCAAGTTAATCGGTAGCAATTCTTTTTCGGCATCTTGTTTAGACTGGACAGAAACATTGTCCAATTTGGTGACCGCATCATACTCGCCCAAATAATTATCGAGAAAAATATACACAGCCTGTAAAAATGCATCTTTTTCAGCGACATTATATTCATCATGTACCACAACCAGATCAATCTCATCGGGATATTCAGCTTGCTGGTTAAAATAAAAAGACAAAGTCTCCTGACTAAACTCATAACCATGCATATTAATCCCAACACGTTCAATATCACTTTCAGGTTTAAGCGCAGTGAACTTCCACCCTGCAATCTCAGGTGCAGCCACAATCAACTCTTCCACAAAAACAATATTTGGAATGATGCCATCAGGGGTAAGAATTAATTCAGCTGTTTGTGGGGTTAACATGCCCGTCAGAAAAAAGATACCGCTATGGACTTTTTCCAATTCAGGCGTCAGTCGATCAAAGAAATCTCGCTCGATTTCAGTTTTACTGCCTTGATCCACAATGTGGTGAAAATGCTGTTGATGCTGCTGAAACCATTGCCAAAATGCAGTATATACATTTTCATTCGCAGGCATTTTTTGCTTTTGAGAACCCCATAATTTTTTTAAAAAACTCATTTTTCTTTTCTCTTTTTTCTATTGATTTCAATATTTTTTGTGGTCTATGGACTGTATCAATATATCGATTTATACAGTCCAATTAAACCTAAAACAGTCTTATTGTTTCGCTTTCATTCCATCTAATTTTTTCAGCACTTCCGCGACTGCCACCATCGCAAAGCTTGAAGTCACTACCACCGCAGAACCATAGCCACCACAGCGTAGGCCTGCACTTGGACACACATCTGCACTGGAAAATGGATTATCAATCGAATAGACACAGCTAATGCCAAACTTTTCTTTTGGTTTTTTACAAATCCCCATTCCACGCAACTGGGTTCGAAGTTTTGCTAACATTGGATCTTGTTCGGTTTTAGACAGATCAGCCACTCGGATTTTCAATGGGTCGAGCTTGCCCCCCGCTCCCCCTGAAACAATCAATGGGATCTTATTAAAACGACAGTGCAACATCAGTGCTAATTTAGCTTTGACGTCATCAATACAATCTAAAATTAAGTCTGGTCGATGTTCTAAAATTTCTTTGACGTTTTCTGGAGTCAAATAGTCATCAATCACATTCACTTTCATTCTTGGATTGATCTGACGGCAACGCTCCGCCATGACTTCGATTTTTTCTTGTCCAAGTGTCGAACTCAGCGCAGGCAATTGACGGTTAATATTCGAAGCCGCAATCGAATCCATATCAACCAGTGTTAATTCGCCGACGCCTGTACGCGCTAAAGCCTCGACTGCCCACGAACCCACACCACCAATCCCGATCACCATCACATGACTTTTTTCATAATATGAAAAGGCCTCGTCTCCATAAATTTTGGCTACACCAGCAAAACGGCGGTCATATTCATCATGTTGCAGATCAGTCATGCGTACATCTATATCGGTAAAATCGTGTTCATTTTACCTGAATACGACCGTGGATTACATGCAGGCTGAGAGATTTCATCACTACAAACAATAAAGCCCTGCTGCTGACAGGGCTTTATTCCATAGAGATTATGTTGCAATTAAATTACGCAGTACATAATGTAAAATGCCGCCAGCTTTAAAGTATTCCACCTCATTCAAGGTATCAATACGGCACAACACCTTAAATTGGTCTTGACTGCCATCTTCTCGAAGCACCTGAATTTCCAAGGTTTGATGCGGCTGGATATCATCCGATAACCCATGAATCGAAAGCACTTCACGACCTGTCAAATTTAAGGATTGGCGGGTTTGCCCATCCACAAACTGCAATGGCAATACTCCCATACCGACCAGATTGGAACGGTGAATTCGTTCAAAACTTTCGGCAATCACCGCTTTAACCCCCAGTAAGTTCGTACCCTTGGCAGCCCAGTCACGTGATGAGCCTGTGCCGTACTCTTTCCCAGCAATAATGATTAATGGCGTATGTTGCTGCTGATACAACATGGAAGCATCATAAATCGGCAGCTTTTCTCCTGTTGGAATATAGATTGTATTTCCACCTTCTTCACCACCCAACATTTCATTCTTAATGCGGATATTAGCAAAAGTGCCTCGCATCATCACTTCATGGTTGCCACGTCGAGATCCATAAGAGTTGAAATCTTTGGCTTCAACCCCTTGTTCTTGCAAATAGCGTCCTGCGGGGCTGTCTTTCTTGATATTACCAGCAGGGGAAATATGATCGGTGGTCACTGAATCTCCAAGCACAGCCAAAATACGTGCTTGTTCAATATTGCGAATCGGTTTCGGCGGCTGACCTATCTCTTCAAAAAAAGGCGGATGACGAATATAAGTGGAATTTTCTTGCCAAGCATAGGTCTGACTTTGAGGAATCTGAATCGCCTGCCATGCTGCATCACCATCAAAGACTGCCGCATATTCTTTATGAAACATCGCCGTATTGACACTCTGTAGCGCTTGATCAACTTCAACTTGACTCGGCCAAATATCTTTCAAGTAGACCGCCTGCCCATCTTTGCCTAGACCAATCGGTTGTGTCGTTAAATCTGTACGGATATTGCCAGTTAAACCATAAGCCACCACCAAAGGCGGCGAAGCCAACCAATTGGTTTTCACGAGCGGATGCACACGCCCTTCAAAGTTACGGTTACCTGAAAGAACTGACGCGACATTGAGATCATGACACTGAATGGCTTCTTCAATCGGTTCAGGCAGCGGTCCAGAGTTCCCGATACACGTGGTACAGCCATAGCCAACCAAGTTATAACCCAACTCATCCAAATACGGCGTTAAACCTGCCGCAGCCAAATAATCGGTTACCACTTTAGAACCGGGCGCAAGGGAACTTTTTACCCACGGTTTACGCTGTAGCCCTTTTTCAATGGCTTTCTTAGCGAGGAGTCCCGCAGCCAACATCACGCTCGGATTGGAAGTATTGGTACATGAGGTAATGGCTGAAATCACCACATCACCATGATTCAAGGGATAGGATTTTCCATCAATGGTACAAGATGGCTCCTCATGCGGTAGATTGGCTTTTTTAGCTTCAACAGCTGTGCCACCGCCTTCATTTTCTAAACGCTCTTTGGCTTCTTTGGCTGGCTTGAGATTTAGTTCCATCAAGTCATGAAAAGTTTTAGGTACATCTGACAGCAAAACACGATCTTGTGGACGTTTAGGGCCTGCCAAACTTGCCTGAACTGTACTCATGTCCAAGCTTAATGTATCGGTAAATATTGGCTCATCACCTGCATTGCGCCATAAGCCCTGCGCTTTACTATACGCTTCAACCAAATCAATTCGCTCTTGTTGGCGACCTGTCAGCACCAAATACGCCAAAGTCACCTCATCAATCGGGAAGAAACCACAGGTTGCACCATATTCAGGGGCCATATTGGCAATCGTGGCACGATCCGCTAAAGGTAAATCAGCCAAACCATCACCATAAAATTCTACAAATTTACCCACTACGCCTTTTTGGCGTAACATTTGAGTAATGGTTAAAACCAAATCTGTTGCGGTAATCCCTTCATGCAGTTTTCCTGTGAGTTTGAAACCGATGACTTCAGGAATCAACATGGATACAGGCTGCCCGAGCATCGCCGCTTCAGCTTCAATCCCGCCAACACCCCAGCCCAATACACCTAAGCCATTGATCATGGTGGTGTGTGAGTCTGTTCCCACCAAAGTGTCAGGGAATGCAAAAGTTTGTCCCTCATCTTCGCCTAGCCATACCGCTTGAGCCAAATACTCTAAATTGACTTGGTGGCAAATCCCTGTCCCTGGCGGAACAACACTAAAGTTATTAAATGCAGATTGCCCCCAACGTAAAAATTGATAGCGCTCACCATTACGCTGCATTTCAATTTCGACATTTTCAGCAAAGGCATCTTCATCGGCAAAATGATCCACCATCACCGAATGGTCAATCACCAAATCGACTGGTGATAAAGGGTTAATCAAATTCGGATCACCCCCTGCTTGAGCCATCGCAGCACGCATTGCGGCAAGGTCAACCACGGCGGGAACCCCTGTGAAATCCTGCATCAGCACACGTGCAGGTCGATATTGGATTTCCTGATCTGAGCTTCTATTTTTTTGCCAATCGACTAAGGCTTGAATATGCTCTACTTTTACACTTTTTTGATCTTCAAAACGGAGTAAATTTTCAAGTAAGACCTTTAAAGACTTGGGTAATTGATCAATATTACCCAATGTTTGAGCGGCTTGTGGGAGATTAAAAATTTGATAGGATTTTGTACCTACCGTAAGTGTTTGTAAGGCATTAAAACTATTGATTTTGCTATATCTGGCCATTCGGTTGCCCTCCCAGTATTGGCGAGTTTATTTATTATGATGTTCTTCCTTTAATGTAAGCCTGTTTAGAAAAGAGTGTGTTCCCTTTTGGTTATCTTATTTTTATCGAGATTATTGTCTTATTCTTCTAAAATTTTAAATGCAGAGCAGCCAATGAGTTTTGCCAAAGTTGAGTTGCAAGCGACTGTGTAGATTGACCTAGTGTCTGTGCCAACCCCTCCAACACATAAGGCAAATTGACAGGGGTATTACGGGTTCGATGCTCCGTCGACGTTTGGCAACACAACGGTGTCATATCTGGACAATCGGTTTCAATCACCAAATGTTCGCTACCAATAGCTTGCACCACTTGATGCAATTTTTTGGCATTCGGATTAGTAATTTGTCCAGTCACCCCAATTTCAAAACCTAGCTTGATCAGTGCTTTAGCTTCTTCTACACCACCACTAAAAGCATGAGCGATGCCACCTAATTTAAATTTTTGTGCTTTTAAAATGGCAATAGTTTCCGCATGTGCTTTGCGAATATGCAGTAACACTGGTTTTTGATACTGCTTGGCGAGTTCAAGCTGCTCAATAAAATAATGCTGTTGTTTGGCAAATAATTCAGGGTGTTTGTGCTGTTTTAAAAACGTATCTAAACCAATTTCACCCACCGCCACACAGTCATGTTGTTGCAAGATCTGCTCAAGTCGCTGTAAATGTTCAGTTTGATGTTGTTCGATATAAAACGGATGTAAGCCTGGCGCAAGATAAGACTGAGGAACATTATCCCAGTTTGTTAATTGCTGATGGGTCTGAATCAGCGCATCAAATCGCGATTCCAGAAAACCAATGAGGACCAGTGCATCGACCCCTACTCGTTTTGCTTGCTCAGCCAATTGTTGCCGATCCAAATCAAAATCGGCAACATCAAAATGGGTATGAGTATCAAACAGAGGTAAGCTCATGCTTAATTAACTCTTGGCTTCTGAAGCAGCCTGTGCGCTCTGTTTGGCTTTGGGTAAATACTCAGGCTTTAATATTTTCTGGAGCTGATCATAACCAATGGTTAAGCGTGGTAAGCCCACCACATAAGGGCCAATTTCATACTCACCATATTGCAAAATCAGCCCTTCAGTACCCAAGTAATAATTGTTACTCAAGCTAAACTTCCATGCTTGCTCATATTCATCGACATTGGTCGCTAACTTCGTGTCCACAACCCAAGTACGAAAGGCTTCATGTGCGACTTTATTCAATGCTGCTTTTTGATTGGGCAACAATAGATCATCCAAGCTCACGAGCTTCTGCTGTTTTAAATCAAAATTGTAATAATGCTGTGATGATGAACCATGTGCACCACCTAAGTAGCTACTGGTATTCAACACCACCGTCGCCAGAGGGTCTTTGGCATTTAAGATTTTAGGTTTAATCATCAAACTGATTTGATGGTTAGAACTTAGGTCTTTTAGTTCCTGATCTAAAGCAAGAAAGGCGGCCAAATAGGGTTGAACTTGTTTCTCTAATTTCAGTTTCGGCGTGAGGACTTGGCTCACTGTTGTAGGCTCTGAACTGGCAACAGTTGAACTTGCTGCTGTTGCATCATGACTACTATGAACAGGTGAGATATCAATAATCTGTGATAAATCGTCAATGATTTTCTGATCAATAAAAGCATCAATAAATGCCTGATTACTTTGTAAACGATCAATATTTAATTCAGGGCAGGCATTACCATCACATTCAGGCAATTCAAATTGTAATTTTTCAGTATCCCCCACCAGTTTCAATACCGTTTCTGCCTCAGAAGCGGCTGTGGTTTGGGTCGCAGGCGTTTGTGGTTCTTTGTCTTTCGGTTGGCAGGCCGTCAGACCGATTAAGGCTGCAAGTACGCTGATTGTCAATATTGTTTTGCTTTTTAACATAAATAACCTATTAGCTGTTGAAGCCAACTCTTGCTTAGACCAATGCTTTAAAATAACTGGGTGTAGACATCGGCTTTTAATACCTGTTGAGTTTGTGCTTTCGTCAAATAAATATCAAGCTGAGTCCCATCTTTTACAATTTCATGGGTTCGATAATGTAAACCGATGCCCTCTTGGTCAAAGAACCAATCTGCTTGCCCCCAGTATAATTTTGCAGGTGCAACGTTTCTGACTTCTGGTTCTTGCTTCTTCAACCAATCTTGATACGCTTTTTGCACCAGTACATTCATCGCAATTTGCTGTTTAGGATGAATTAAATCTAATAATGCCACCGCCTTTTGACTTTTGCGATCCGCAACAAAGAAATAATACCTTTCCTTAACATTAACATTCTCTTGATTGGTATCCACCCCAATTTGCATCAACACAAACTGATTGCGCTGATACGGTATACGCGTATACATCGCTAAGCTATAGGCTTTGTTTCGGCTAAATTCAGCCTGCCAAGTATCTGACTTTTTCACGTAAGCATTGATGGCTTGTTGTAAACTCATATCTTGTTTCAAGCCAATTTGGTCTTGAATCACGCGAGCCTGACTTTTGGCAATCCATTGGTTTAACCAAGCATCTTCTGTTTTTAAAGTCTGAATGTCTAATTCGATACAGTTCTTAGTCTCACAAAAGGGCTGTGCGATATCCGCTGCTTGTTGTTGAATATTTAAATACGGCAAGACTTCAGCCTGCTCTGTTTTAAACACCGAGCTTTTGGCATCTGTATCTGTTTCAGATTGTTTAGATGAGTCACATGCTGTCAGTAAGACAGTCAAACTCACTAATGTTGTATAAATAGCCTGTTTCTGCAACATGAGCTTTCCATGAATTTCATGATTAAAATAAAGTGTCTTACCTAATAAAACAGCTTCATGAAGAAGCTGTTTTATTTTTTTAAATTCCGATTAGTGTTCGCGAGTATTGCGGAACACGATGTCTGGATAACGCTCTTGCATGAGTTGCAAGTTGACACGACTTGGTGCCAAGTAGGTTAAGTGACCACCACCATCAACCGACAACTGGTCATGTGCCTTTTTCTTAAACTCATTAAATTTTTTGTCGTCATCACAAGACACCCAGCGCACCGTATTAATACTCACAGGCTCGTAGACGCAATCGACTTTGTATTCTTCTTTCAAACGGTATGCCACTACTTCAAACTGAAGCACACCAACAGCACCCACAATCAGATCATTACTATTCTGCGGCATGAAGACCTGTGTTGCACCTTCTTCTGAAAGTTCTTTGAGGCCTTTTTGTAACTGCTTCGACTTCAATGGGTCTTTCAAACGTACACGGCGGAACATTTCAGGAGCAAAGTGTGGAATACCTGTGAATTGCAGTTTTTCACCTGAAGTAAAAGTATCACCAATTTGAATCGTGCCGTGGTTATGTAAACCAATAATGTCACCCGGCCATGCTTCTTCTAGGTGCTGACGATCACCCGCTAAGAAAGTCAAAGCATCACTAATACGTACATCTTTATCTAGACGCACATGCTTCATTTTCAAACCTTTTTCATATTTGCCTGAACAAATACGCATAAAGGCAATACGGTCACGGTGTTTCGGATCCATATTGGCTTGAATTTTAAAGACAAAGCCCGTAAAACCTTCTTCTGTGGCTTCAACCAAACGATTTTCTGTTGGGTGTGCTTTAGGTTCAGGCGCATAATTACTAAATGCATCTAACACATGGTCTACACCAAAGTTACCCAAGGCTGTACCAAATAAAACTGGGGTTTGTTTGCCTTGTAAGAATAACTCTCGGTCAAGTGGCTCATTGGCCATTTGCACCAGTTCTAAAGACTCTTCAAATGCAGCCCAAGCTAGCTCACCGACTTTTTCACGTAAGTCAGCATAGTCATAACCATCACGAACTTCAATATCGGTAATGGTTGAACCAAAACCAGCTTTATAAACATAGAACTTTTCTTCGATCAGGTTAAATACCCCAGCGAAGTCACGACCCGTACCAAGTGGCCACGTAATCGGCACACATTTGATTTTGAGAACGTTTTCAATTTCATCCAACAGTTCTAAAGGCTCACGGATTTCACGGTCCATTTTGTTGACGAATGAAATAATTGGGGTGTCACGCATACGACACACTTCCATCAATTTGATGGTACGGTCTTCGACCCCTTTTGCACCGTCAATCACCATTAAAGCCGAATCGACCGCCGTTAAGGTACGATACGTATCTTCTGAGAAGTCTTCGTGCCCTGGTGTATCCAGTAAGTTGATCATTTTGTCTTTAAATGGAAACTGCATTACAGAGGTGGTAATCGAGATCCCACGCTCTTTTTCCATTTCCATCCAGTCCGATGTCGCGGCACGATCAGATTTACGGCTTTTTACCATCCCCGCAACCTGAATCGCTTGTCCCCATAACAATAGTTTTTCGGTCATGGTGGTTTTACCCGCATCGGGGTGGGAAATAATCGCAAAGGTGCGACGCTGCGCAACTTGCGCGGCTAATTCATTTTTAAACATAAATTAAATCTGCAATTGATACATAGCCTGAATGATCGCCCCGATCAATAAAGGCTATACAGGAAATTCTAAATTGGGCTAATTGTATCCGAATACCGCTTGGGCTTCTATTGTCTTTTATCAAGCCCTGTTAGAAAGCCCCCTAACCGAACTGCAAATGCCAAAACAGCTAATTAAAATAGGTCGAGGATGCATACTCAAACTCTTCCAAGCGCTTCACATCCATAGGCATACCCAAGAGATAGCCTTGTAACTGCTGGCAACCTAAACGGGATAAAATTTCCATTTGCAAAGGGCTTTCAACACCTTCTGCTGTTACGACCAACCCCAACCGAATCGCCAAATGGACAATACTTTCTAAGATCATTTCATCTTTAGAACCAACAGAAAGCTCATGAATAAAACCACGATCAATCTTTAACTCATCTACAGGCAAATCTTTCAAATATAAAAAGCTAGAATGACCTGTACCAAAATCATCAATCGCCAAACGAATCCCCATTTCACGTAAGCGCTGAAGCGTACGAATACTGCCCTCAATATGGTGCATAGCCGTGCTTTCTGTAATTTCTATAATTAAATGATTCGGGTTAACTTTGTACTTATCAAAAAGATGTTCTAAATTATTAAATAAATGCTTATGCTCAAACTGTACTGCTGATAAATTCACAGCGATTGGATACAGTTCAACTTTATCTCGCTCCCAAATTTGCAGTTGTTTACAAGCCTGCTCTAAGGCCCAATAGCCCATCTGAATAATCAGCCCAGTCTTTTCTGCCCCTTTAATAAACATATTTGGAGTCAGTAAACCTAAACTTGGATGCTTCCAACGAATCAACGCTTCCACACCACAAATTCGCTGATCTTTAATGGTGAATTTCGGCTGGTAATATAAAACAAACTGTTGCTCTTCGACCGCTTTGTATAAGTCATTAATCAGTTTGGTCTGACTTTTGGCTTCTTGTTGGTCAATACTGTAATTGAAAATAGAAAAAGTATTTCGCCCTTGATACTTTGAAGTCAGCATCGCTGCATCAGCATTAATCAATAAATCCTGTAAATTATTGCCATGTTCAGGATACATGGCTATACCAATACTGGCAGAGACATTGATTTCCTTACCCGCAATCAAGAAGCTCTCTTGAATTAACTCTAAAACTTGTTCCGCCATATCACATGCGTGGTCGGGTGTTGCTTGTTCAAGTACCATCAGAAACTCATCGCCACCAATTCTCAACATTTTTTCATTTTTGCCGAGGTGGTGATGAATACGCGTGGTGAGTTGGACCAATAATTGATCCCCGACATGATGTCCAAACACATCGTTTACCGCTTTAAATCGGTCTAAATCAATATATAAAAAGGCAATACTTTCATCACGAAAGCGATGGTCTGTAAATAGAAAATGCGCATATTCAGCCAAATACAGACGATTTGGCAATTTGGTTAAATTATCTTGTACAGCCTGATTTGCTAATTCTCTATTCGCTTGGGATAGCTGTTTATTGCGTTCCTCTAACCGTTGCTCCAAGACCGCCACAACAAAAGCAGCAACCAAAACTAGGCTTGTGATGAAGATCACTACAAATAAAATAATACTTTGCCCAGCCTCTAAGGTCATGACCAAACGACTATCCGCTGGATAAAAAGAGACCGCCAGCATGCCTGTATAATGCATGCTCACGATAGTCAAAGCCATCATTCCTGCGACATACCATTGGAATAAGGATTTTTTATTAACCGCATTTTTATATTTAAAAATCAACCAAAAAGTCAAACCAGAGCCACTGATAGCCAGTAGAATGGAGAAAATCGTGAGTAAAGGATCATAGACACTATGATAGCCTTCAATCATTAGCCCCATCATCCCCGTATAGTGCATCCCTGAGATACCAAGTCCCATCAACACAGCACCTAAAACCAGTCGGAGAAAAGGTAAAGTATTACGCGTGGTCAACCAAATTGAAAAAATAGACGCAAGAAATGCGATAAAAAAAGAAAGAATAGTCAGTGCTGGATCAAAATAACTATGTATTGGCAAATCACAAGCCAACATACCCACAAAGTGCATAGCCCAAATGGCACAGCCTAAGAAAAAACCACTGAGTAAAATTAGCCCTGCTTGAAACTTTTTTCGCCATGCACGAAACAATAGACGTTCAGTTGACACTGCAAAAAAACAAGCCAACAATGCCACAATAATTGAACCTAATACCAAACTAAAATCGTAATGCACATGCATCATATAAAGTGTCCGTATTAATTGCTCTTTTTCTTCATTTATATATCCTTTTTATCAAAGGCGAAAAGCATTGTTACCTGATTAAGAATCTTATACAAATAGTTTCAGGTCAAGAAAAAAACGTAAAAATCTTATTAGAATTTATAGATTTATTTTACAGTTCAGATCGGTTAGATTGTAGATAAAACTGACATTTGTGTCTTAAGTCACACTTTAAAATAAAAAGCCAGTTGAAACTGGCTTTTTATTTTATTTGTCCAAAAAAGAACTACTTCACTGTACCTTTTTGCAACTTCGCATAATCTAACAAAACGTTCGCTGACTCTGTGACGAACGCTTCATCTTCAGGTAAAGCTGGGCGTTGATTTGCCTTCATTTTGGCACGTTCTTCAACTAAGGCTTCCATCGCGGCTTGATAGCTTTCCCAGTTTGCATATGGTTTTTGCCCTGCAATCTGACGGCGCTTATTTTCAGCATCCAAAGTTTGCTTTTCAAGTGCAATCAATTCAGCTTTACGTTGATCAATATCTAATACAACACGCTTTTGCTCTTCAGTCTTTTTCGAAATTTCTTTGCGTTGTTCCAAATAGTTAAACTGCGGATCCACTTTAACCCGTGCTTGAGACAACTCACCTAAACGTTTCACATAAGGAATAATACTGCCTTCACGTTTAAATGGTGCTGTCGGAATGGTATCCCACTCCAACGCATTTTTGGCTTTACGCTCACCAAATTCGTCATTATAGATATCCACCAGTTTAACGTCTGGAATCACCCCTTTGTTTTGGGTACTGCCACCCGTGACGCGATAGAACTTGCGCTGCGTCAATGTCGCTTGACCATGTGCCAAATTATCGAGCTGAACTTGAGCTGTTCCTTTACCTGTGGTGGTACTACCAATCACAATCCCACGCTCATAATCCTGAATCGCAGCAGAGTAAATTTCACTGGCAGATGCAGATGCCAAATTCACCATGACTGCCAATGGACCTGCATAGGTTTGCGCACCATTATCATCGTCTTCGAAAACGCTGACATTGCCATTACCATCTCGAATTTGCACTACAGGGCCTGACTTAATCACCTGTCCAAGCATACGAGCCACTTCTTCCAGTGACCCTCCAGGGTTATTACGCAAATCAATAATAATTCCCGATACATTTTTAGCTGCTAGGGATTTTAAAGCATTATTGGTATCTTCAGACACTGAACGATATTCTGTACCCGCACGGCGTGCACGATAGTTCAAATAGAATGATGGAATTTCAATTACGCCAAAGGTGTACTGCTGTCCATCACGAGTTATATTCACGGTACGTGAACGTACACCTGCATCTTCTTCTTGAATCACATCTCGAGTAATGGTCACACTACGTGCTTGGCTCATAGCAGCGCCAGCACCCAATAAACGGATCGTGACTTTAGTACCACGTTTACCACGAATAAGCCCAACAATCTCATTGCTTGGCCAACCGATAACATCCACCATTTTTTCGCCGTCTTGCGCCACACCAATGATGCGGTCACCAGACTTCACTTGTCCTGACTTACTTGCAGGACCACCTTCTACAATGGTTTCAATCTTGGTGTAGTCTTCATTGCCCCGTTCAGGTCGAATCGACACCCCAATCCCTTCAAGTTGTAACGTGGTTTGACGGTTTAACTCCATCGCATCGACAGGCGGGAAATAGTTACTGTGCGGGTCATAGGTTAAAGTCATTGCATTGAGTGTTTTATCTAACACATCATCACTTTTCACCCGCGAAATACGTTCTAACTGTCGGGTATAACGCTTGGTTAAGGTTTGTACCGGGGTTAAATCTTCAGGACTCGTTAGGTCTTGACCGTTGGCCAATTCTGGATTGGCTTTCAGTGCTTTTTGCTTCGCTAACTCTTCTTCTTTACTAATCGTCAAGTTGATCAACTGTGAAACCAGCATTTTGTTCCAATGCTGACGCTGCGCTGCTTCATTGGCAAAATACGGTGCTTTTTCACGGTCCGTTTCAATATAAACATCAGCTTGTTTCAAGTTCTGCGGTTTTTTCAGCTCATCCAGCATATAGGTATAAAACTGGGTTAAACGTTCCCGGTATTGTGCATGAATCGCATAGGGGCCGCTTAAATCACCTGCCTTTAAAGCCACACCAAAGGTTGAGCCATATTGACGTTTATAATTTTCTATTTCAGGGGCAAGAAAGAGCGAATGATCTGGATCTAGACTGTCTAAGTAAAAATCAAGAATCCGTGCCGATGTCTTCGCATCTAAACGCTGATTAAGATAATGTTGACGGTCAACCAAGGTCGCCAGTTGACGAGACACCAAAGCCTGTTCCTGCGACGGAACAATAGCTTGTTTGGTTACAGCACTTGGTTCAGTCGCTGCAATGGCTTCATTAATGGCATGAGTGAAAAAGAATCCACCCGTTGCAATTGCAACCGCACAAGCAATGGTTTGAAGTTTCATAAATAATTCTTAGTTCCTTGGTTTTTGACCAAAATTACAATGTCATTTTTCGACATGAATTGAGAATATTCAAAATCTTAAACAACTTAATCTGTTTATGTCGTGTAGTTTTATCATAATCTGTGCTGACAAAATGTAGCAAATCATTGCAAAATTCGGGTATTGTTTTCGACGACCTGTTTCTCTCTCCTTTCAGAGCCAAAACAGTCACTGACCAAAAAATCAAATACGGACACCCAATATGATTGGCGCATTGATGCTTGACATCGCAGGCACAGAACTTACTCAAGAAGATATTGCACTATTACAAGCACCGCAAGTCGGTGGCATGATTTTATTTGGACGAAATATTGAATCTCCTGCCCAAGTTCGCGCTCTGACCGACCATATGCGTCGAATCCGCCCTGATATTTTGATTGCAGTCGATCAAGAAGGTGGACGTGTGCAACGCTTAAAACAGGGTTTTAGCCTACTCCCTGCTATGGGCAAGTTTGGCGAGCTATTCTTAAGCGAACCTGAAAAAGCTTTAAACTTGGCAGAACAATCTGGCTGGCTGATGGCGACAGAAGTACTCGCAGTTGGCATCGACTTTAGCTTTGCCCCTGTGCTGGATTTAAATGATATCAGTGATGTGATTGGTGACCGTGGCTTTGCCAAAAATATTCAAGATATCGTGCCACTGGCTAGTGCTTTTCTCAAAGGGATGAAAACCGCAGGCATGGCGTCGACAGGCAAACATTTCCCTGGTCATGGTTCAGTCAAAGCAGACTCGCATGTCGCAGCAGCCATCGACTCACGCACGTATGATGAAATTTATGCCAAAGATATGCAGACCTTTATCCAACTCATGCCACAGTTGGATGCACTCATGCCTGCGCATGTAATTTATGACCAAGTTGATTCCAACCCTGCGGGTTTTTCACCGTATTGGATTCAAACTGTTTTGCGCCAACAACTAGGCTTTGATGGTGTCTTATTCTCAGATGATTTAAGCATGCAGGCCGCATGTGTCGCAGGCGGAGCCGATGCACGCATTCAAGCCGCACTCCATGCAGGCTGTGACATGGGGTTAGTGTGTAATGACCGAGCTGCAGCATGTGTGGCTTTGGAAGGGATCAGTCAGCTTGCCCTACCAAACCAAGCTCGCTTAGAACGCATGCGTGGTCAGATTCCAAACATCAACGTTCAATCGACGCTACATCTAGGTGAGAGTTGGGCCAAAGTCCGTGACCAAGTCGAGCTGTTCCGCTTAGGTTAAGCACTTATCCTAGACCATGTCTAACACGATATTTCGGACAAAGGGACATCACAAGATGCCCTTTTTTCATTATGATAAATGCTAAATAAAATGGCTTGCACTGCATTGTCCACACAACAGTACGAAAACAATAAAATCTCAGGTACAGATACCATGACAGACGCCCTATCGGTTCACCGCCACATATCTTTTACTGCACATTATACGGGTTATATTTGGTATAGCATGGGCATCTCACATCCTGTATTTGCCACCAGCAAAGGGAAGTTTCTGGCCAAACTGGTACATCCACTTGAAAGTTGGGCGGAGAAACATGTCGGTGGCAGTATGCGCACCACCTTGAAACAGCGTCACCAAATGATAGATGAGCAACTTTGGGCACTGATAAAACAACACCCGAACTTACAAATTTTAGAAATTGCCAGTGGCCTATCGCCTCGGGGTTGGAGTTTCCGCCAACAGTATCCCGACATTGACTATCGAGAACTTGATTTACCCGATATGGCACAAATCAAAACCCAAGCCTTAAAACAGATTGATCAGACCAGTCCAGCCGTGCTTTCTGCCGACTTGTTTAGCGCAGATTTTGCTCGTGCTTTTGAAGTGTTTGATCCAAACCGTCCATTGGTGGTGGTGAGCGAAGGTTTAATCAACTATTTTAATAAAGACATGCTGACTCAATTACTACAAGGCATCGTAGAATATGGGCAACAGTTCGATCAGTTATATTATCTAACTGACCTCTACCCAGAACCTGTAAAAAATAAGCTCGCTAACTTTATCTGGAGCAGTAGCAAACTTTTAAAATGGATGTCACGTAGCGCCTTTGGCTTTCACTTTGTCAGTCCACCTGAAGCTACTCAGTTTTTCAAACAAGCGGGCTTCCATACCGTTGCCGTTCACCAACCAACCTTAACACTTCATATCGCTCAGAAGACATATCAACATTTGGATGCACAAGAACACTTAGGCGATTTGGTCTGGATCATTCATAGCAAATGGCAAAAACCGAATTCAGTCTAAGACAGAGGCTAAAATCATCCATAAAAAAACAGCGCTCTAACGCTGTTTTTTTATTTTAAACAAGAACTAACTTACAGCTTCAAGCAATGCCAGTTCTTGTTTTTGGCGCGCAACGAAACGAAGTAAACGCTCAGCAAGTTCAAAACTACCATGTTTAAATAAGGCTCTGAGATACGGACCATCTTCAGCAAAAATTAAACATTCGATCTGAAACTCACCTTCTTCATCACTTAAGTGTAAAGCCAAATCACGTGGATATTCAGCCGCTACAGCAGCCAAATCTGACCCAAAGCGTAAAAGCACCCCAAAATAGTTTAAGTCCACCACTTCCGTTGAAATGACCAAATCTGAATGGCGATAGCTTAAAAAGGTTTCAGGTTGTTGAATCTGAATTCGCACTTCGCCCCGACGTTCCATCGTCAGCAGTTGTGCTCGACTAAATGGAATAATGCCCTCTAAATTTTGAATCGACTCATCCTTTAGGAAGGTCGCAAACAAGTGCATGGTTTCTTTACGCCGTTGCAACTGTGGCACATGGTCTGCATTGGCAATCTGTGCATATTCCATATTAGGGCATTGCAAAGCAAAATTGGCATTTTCATGCGGTAAGGTAAAGCTGTCATATTGACCGCAGGCCACCAATACTTTGCACTGCGGAATTGGCACATCCGTTAAACGGAGCAAACGATTACAGTTGATTTCATAGCGCTCTTGCTCAGTTCCAGTAAAGTCAGCCATCTGCCTAAAGAACAAACGTTTGGCGGTAGGTGACATTCGGGTTTTATCCATTTGAGCATGGTTGACCAAATACAAGATCACTGCTTGACCAAACTCATCCATGCGTTGTTCACGCATCAGGTGTAAGGATTCTTCTAGCAACATCCTCCAGCTTTTACGGGTCTTTTGCATCACACCCATCAAAATCATACGATCAATCAACTCAGGACGTTGATCCGCCAGACAAGATGCCACCACAGAACCCAGTGACATGCCCATCACTGAAACTTTATCTAAGCCCTCAATATCTAACCAAAGTCCGAGCATTTGTGCGAGATCACGCAGCTCTAAAGTGCCTGCAGACAAGCCTGTATCAATATTACGAATTTGTTGATTTGCCCCCATCGACGGCAAATCAATCAGAATAATTGGACCTGCATCTAAAAGCTGTTCCACACAATACTTATAAGAGTTAAAGTTTTGAAATGCCCCACCAATGATTACAATAGGTGTGCGATGGAATGACTCTGGTCGAGCAATCGCCATATATTCAATTTTCCAGCCCTCAATCCATGTGGTTCGCGCAGGATCTTTAAAACTATTCCGATGGTAAATATCAAAAAAACCTAAACGTAAATTAGATTCATCCAGCTCGGCATCCATTTGAATAATAGAATTCATGTTCCTTCCCTCTTACTCTTGCCTATACTTTTTGTTTTGCAAGAAATTCACTGGCACCTTGACCATGATCAGTAAGGTTTCAATGTTGTAATAATTATACGAGGACTTCATGTCCTAAAATTCATTCTATACAGAGCACTCTTTTACGCGCAACAGGTTGTGCAACCGCTCATCATGTTTTAGATAAAAAACAATTTCAAAATATGTATAGGTTCCCTTATCTGCTGGATTTTTCATGTAGAGACTATGCGGTCGGGTATTAGACTGTTACTATCTTTAGTGAAATTTCTAAGTGATCAAACCGCTATGCAAGAGTCGATTGAACAATACATGCACACGGTAGGACAGCAAGCACGTCAAGCTTCTCGTATTTTGGCGCGCGCCTCTACCGAAACTAAAAACAATGCTTTGTCAGCTATTTATACTGCTTTAGTCAACAGTGAGCCCGCAATTTTAACGGCAAACCAAGCAGACATGAATAAAGCCCACAGCAACAACTTAGACAGTGCCTTACTTGATCGCTTAGAACTTACCCCCGCACGCTTCAAAGGCATGTTACAAGGTCTCAAAGATGTCATTAGCCTGAAAGACCCAGTCGGTGAAATCACTGATATGGCCTATCGCCCTTCTGGGATTCAGCTCGGTAAAATGCGCGTTCCTTTAGGCGTGGTCGGCATGATTTATGAATCTCGCCCTAACGTGACTCTAGAAGCAGCTTCATTGGCACTGAAGTCTGGCAATGCCATTATTTTACGTGGTGGCTCTGAAGCACTTGAGTCCAACAAAGCAATAGCTGAAGCTGTTCAACGCGGTTTAAAACTGGCAGGTTTACCTGAACATGCGGTTCAAGTCATTAACACCGCAGACCGCGCAGCTGTGGGTCAACTGATTACACTCACTGAATTTGTTGATGTGATTGTTCCACGTGGAGGCAAAAGCCTGATTGAACGTATCAGCAATGAAGCCCGTGTCCCTGTGATTAAGCACTTGGATGGGAACTGTCACGTTTATGTTGAAGCGCAAGCTGACCTACAAAAAGCCCTCCCGATTGCACTCAATGCAAAAACTCATCGTTACGGTGTATGTAATGCAATGGAAACTTTGTTGGTCGATGAAAAAGTCGCGGATGAGTTTTTACCCCGTGTCGCTGAGCTCTATACAGAAAAACAAGTGGAATTACGTGGCTGTGCTGAAACACAACGAATTTTAGGTTCAGACGTCAAAACAGCGACAGAAGAAGATTGGTACACCGAATATCTTGGTCCAATCTTGGCCGTGAAAGTGGTATCGGGTATGGAAGAAGCGATTGAGCATATCAATAAATATGGCTCACATCATACCGATTCAATCATTACCGAAAACTACTCTCTAGCTCGTGAGTTCTTGGCCGCTGTTGATTCAAGCTCTGTCATGATCAATGCCTCGACCCGTTTTGCCGATGGTTTTGAATATGGCTTAGGTGCTGAAATTGGCATTTCAACTGATAAAATCCATGCACGTGGACCAGTTGGATTAGAAGGCCTGACTTCACAAAAATGGATTGTATTTGGTGATGGTCAAATTCGCCAATAGTCACTCCGACTGATATTTAGGCAAAATGTTCAGCCCTCCACGAAGGGCTGAACATTTTTTTATATCTGAATAATTCCCTAAAATATAAAACTCAAAAGCACCATCTATATCAGAAGTGCCTCTCATTCTTTGTCGTTGACTAGAGCTTTGGAACTGAGGCGAACCATGGTTGAGATATGACATGGTCTAACTAAAGTGATGTCATGACTTTTTATGATTGCACTCATTGTATTGAAGTTGTGCTGATCTTCGATGCAATATCAAAAACAAACAGGAATGCCACAAACTATTTAACTGCTTTGGGTATACAGCATGCTATTTTTGAAGGGCTGAACGTGAATAATATTTCGGCATCATTTCATGAATAAATGAAAATTATGAACCGATAAATTTTAATTATTATTCATCAGACGGTCGATAGTGCTTAAGTCTAATCACCTAAAGTCTATCTAGGACTAAAAATATACACATGATACAACATAAAAAATGATCAAGATTGCATAAGAACGTACTGCATGAAGATCAGTTCTAGGACGGATAATTCAATTAGAATCGGGTATTAAAACGTGTCTACATCAGTATTAGTAATTAACTGCGGATCTTCATCAATCAAATATGCACTCGTTTCTGAACGTCGTGAAGATCGTATTTTTGGTTTAGCTGAGAACTTAGGTTCTGCTGAAGCTCGTATCAAAGGCATTACAGCGGGTGGTCAACCCCTTGAATTGTCGATTCCACACGCCGATCATGAAAAAGCATTGGAAACGATCTTAGAACGTCTTTCACACTATAACCCTCAAGCTATTGGTCACCGCGTCGTACATGGTGGTACATTGACCAAAGCTGAGCTTTTAACAGAAGAAATTGTAGAACGCATTCGTGCAGCGACACCACTTGCACCACTCCACAACCCAGCTCACTTGGTTGGGATTGACGCAACTATGCGTTTATTTCCAGAACTACCTCAAGTGGCTGTGTTTGACACGGCTTTCCATCAAACCATGCCTGCGCATGCATACCGCTATGCTGTACCAAAGTTCTTATATACTGAGCACAATGTACGTCGCTATGGTTTCCACGGTACGAGCCATGCTTATGTGTCTGAACGCGGTTCAGAACTGGCAGGTAGCTTTAAACAAGGAGGCTGGTTAACAGCACACTTGGGTAATGGTAGTTCTACTTGTGCAATTTGGAATGGGCAAAGTGTTGATACCTCAATGGGCTTAACGCCACTTGAAGGTGTCGTGATGGGCACCCGTAGCGGTGATGTCGATCCAAGCTTACATAGTTTCCTTGCCAACAACTTAGGTTGGGATATTTATAAAATTGATAAAATGCTGAATAGCCAATCAGGCTTACTCGGTTTGTCTGATCTTTCAAATGACATGCGTACGTTGATTGAAGCCTCTGAACAAGGTGATGAAGATGCAACTTTAGCCATTGAAGTGTTCTGCTATCGCCTTGCAAAATCTTTAGCTGCACTGAGCTGTGGTTTACCACGACTGGATGGTCTATTCTTCACTGGCGGTATTGGTGAAAACTCTGCATATATTCGCGAGAAAACGATTGCTTACCTCCCACACTTTGGTTTCAACTTTAGCAAAGAAGCCAATGACAATCTAAAGCGTGGTACTGAAGGTCGTATTGATGCAGGCACAGGTCCACAGATCTGGGTTGTACCAACTGATGAAGAAGGACGTATTGCGAAAGAGACTGAGCATGTTGTAGCCAATGAGGTGATTCAAACTGCTGCAAAAAAGTCTGAAGACAATGTAGCGATCGCTTAAGCGGTCGTTACATTCGTTCAAGTCTGTTTTAATTTCTTGTATGACGAATAAATATATGAAAACAATTTTACTTGTGCCGACTGGGGAAGGTGTAGGCTTAACATCAGCCTGCCTAGGTTTGGTTTATGCACTAGAATGCCAAGGTGTTAAAGCTGGCTTTTTAAAACCATTCTCTCAAGAACTGACCACAGGTGCAGACCGTACAACGGCGCTCTATCACCATGTGTCTAAAAACGAAACTGTTGAACCCATTAATTATCACACTATTTTGCAGCAACTTAGCGCAGGTGAAAATGATGAGTTACTTGAAGATGCAGTTCGCCTACACCGCACCATTGCACGTAAGCATGACCTGATTATCGTTGAAGGTTTAGTCCCAAACAACCGTGATTCTTTTGCGTCTGAACTAAACGCGCAACTTGCCCAAGCGCTCGATGCTAAAGTGATCATCGTCAGCAATGCAGACATTAATAAACCAAGTGCGACGGCTGAGAAAATTGATAGTCAACTCCGTTATTTTGGTGGTGCAAGTTCAGAGCGAACCGCAGGTGTGTTATTAATGCGTACCAAGGGTTTACCTGATGACTCGGCACATATTCCTGTGACGATTGACCCAAGTCTCCGTTTAGTTAGCGATACCAATAAGTTCA
Source organism: Acinetobacter sp. TUM15064 (assembly GCF_008980265.1). Classification (NCBI taxonomy): domain Bacteria; kingdom Pseudomonadati; phylum Pseudomonadota; class Gammaproteobacteria; order Moraxellales; family Moraxellaceae; genus Acinetobacter; species Acinetobacter sp. TUM15064. The sequence goes on from NZ_BKFU01000008.1 coordinate 27,396, forward strand.
TTATTGAACTCCAAAAGACCCATCCAAAACTCGGTTCAGACAAACTGCCAGTAATTGGTCTAGTTCCGTTTAGTAATACGCTTAGCGTACCGCGTATGTCGGACTTAGCTGCGCATATTCAGGCAGAATGGATCAATCAAGGCGATGCAACACAACGTCGTGTATTACATAGCAGTTTAATTGCATCGAATATTGAGCACGAACTTCATAAGTTTGTCGCAGGTGAGCTCATCATTAGTGCATCAGATCGTATTGATGTGCTATTAGCTTCAAGCTTAGCCAGCAGTAACGGTATACCATTGGCAGGGCTCGTACTGACCGAGCACCATACACCAAATGAGCAAGTGCTCGCGTTCTGCCAAACAGCGATTAAACAAGGCTTGCCGATTTTACATACATCACTCAGCACGTTTGACACCGCGCAGAGTTTAGCCAATCTCAGCAACGAAATTCCGGTCGATGATACTGAGCGTGCAGAACAAGTTACCCGTTTTGTATCAAGCCATATCAATGAGGCATGGCTCACTGAGATGTTGAACGGATCGTACCAACCACGCCTTTCCCCTTCAGCTTTCCGCCATGAATTGGTTCAAAAATCAATTGCTGCGAAGAAACGTATTGTTCTACCCGAAGGTGATGAACCACGTACAGTTCAAGCTGCTGCCATTTGCCAATCTCGTGGTATTGCCCACTGTATCTTATTGGCGAAACCTGAAGCCGTGGTTGAAGTGGCGAAAGCACGTGGTATTGAACTTCCACATGACTTAGAAATTATTGACCCAGATCTGATTCGTGAAAACTATGTTGAAAAAATGGTGGACCTACGAAACGGCAAACTGAATGAGCTACAAGCACGCGAACAACTGCAAGACACGGTCGTTCTCGGTACCATGATGCTAGCACTCAATCAAGTTGACGGCTTAGTTTCAGGTGCAATACACACCACTGCAAATACCGTACGTCCAGCATTTCAGCTCATTAAAACCGCGCCTGAGTATTCATTGGTCTCTTCCGTGTTCTTTATGCTGTTACCTGATGAAGTCTATGTCTATGGTGACTGTGCCATTAACCCAGATCCAAACGCAGAACAACTCGCTGAAATTGCGATTCAATCGGCTGACTCAGCAAAAGCTTTTGGTTTAGACCCACGTATTGCAATGATCTCATACTCAACGGGTACCTCTGGTGCTGGTGCTGAAGTAGAGAAAGTCGCTGAGGCAACACGTATAGCGAAAGAACGTCGTCCTGATCTGTTGATTGATGGGCCACTTCAGTACGATGCAGCATCGGTTGAAAGTGTCGGACGCTCGAAAGCACCTGATTCTAAAGTTGCAGGTCGTGCAAATGTATTTATTTTCCCTGACTTAAATACAGGAAATACAACCTATAAAGCCGTACAACGCTCTGCAAATGTTGTGAGTGTGGGCCCAATGTTGCAAGGTTTGAATAAACCTGTAAATGATTTGTCTCGTGGCGCTTTGGTGGATGACATCGTGTTTACGATTGCACTCACTGCAATTCAAGCGGAACAGCAAGCAACCGCTTAAATCGAGTTGATGTGATCCAAACCATCCAGCTAAACAGTTGGGTGGTTTTTTTATTTTATAGCGCATAACAATATGAAGCCAAAGCTTAACTGCTTTATATTTATGGGCATAATCAAAACACAGAAAAATGGTAAGGCTTTACTTTTCAGATACTTAAACAATATACTCAAGCCATATAATTAAATTCTAAATCATTGGTCTCATAATGAATAAAAAATGGCTTCCAATTCTACTGACAGCAACATTTTCTCTGACAGCATGCAGTGAGTCTAATCAACAGCAACAAATATCATCAGACTCAACACCAACACATAAAAACTTAAGTACAGCCAATCCAACGGATATTAAAACTGATCTTGATGCATTGGATCAGATTGCGAATAAAAACTCTCAAGCTATTTTGAGCGCACAAGACGCACTTAAAGCAGCTCGTCAAAATAAACAAGTCGATGCCCTACCTGCTCTACTTGAGCAACTGAAAACCCATTCTCTTGCATTTAATACGGCACTAGATGCAACACACTTCAAAAGCCATGAGGTTGCTGCGCTCAGTGAAAAATTTAAGCAAGTCCATCTTCTGGGAGTTGAACTGGCTCAAGAAAATACTAAAAATCCACCACAGATGGATCGCATCACTGGATTAGAAGCGCAAATCAGCGTGATACAACAAAGTTCTGTCAGTGAAATGAGAGCCTTACAACACATGATTTACCCTCAACTGAATTCAGGGGCATTAAACAACACGCGACAACAGGTAAAATCAGACCCTGAGCTCAATGTTACGGCTCATACTCCACCCCATAGCACCTCACATCTGAGTCAAGATAATGCCGCAGACATCAAACATGACCTCATTGCACTCAGAGCACAATCAAGAGCAACCAAACAAGAAGCTGAAAGCTCAATGATGGAGATAAAACATGCCTTGGAAACGCATGATATGAATGCGTTGACAACTGCAATTGAAAAATCAAACAAACGCATTCAAAGTCTGAATCAAAATTACGATGCTGTGTCTCTAAAAAGCTCAGAAGTCACAGCCGCTCGTGAAAGGCTAAAAAAGGACAATAATCTTCAAATTGAAATGGGTAATATCATCCTATCGGACTCACCAGATCGACAAAAGTTTGAGGAGTTGCAAAAGAAACGATCCAATTCTCAAAAAATGGTTGAGATTGAGATGGAAGCGCTTCGGATTAAAGCCAATACAGCGTCATGATGCATGCATGTGTATTTGGTGAATGCTATTTTTAGTCGAAAAACGCCCTAATAGCTTTTGATAACTAGATGCTCCAATATAGCCCGCGACCATATCCATGACCTTATCTACCTTTTAAGTAGTGTACCGACTTGCCTCTTGGATAAAATTCAAAAATGACATTAATCGAAAAAGTCGTCCCAGTTATATTTCGAAATATCAGTCAAAAAACAGAAATATTAGTGTTTAAACATCCAATTGCGGGTATTCAAATCGTAAAAGGTACAGTTGAGGTGAATGAAGAGTTGGAAACAGCGGCTCTGCGGGAGCTTTATGAAGAGTCTGGTATTTTATCTGCACATATTCACTCATATTTAGGTTTACATCATCCATCTGAGCAAGGCCCGAACTGGCATGTATTTATCTGCCATAGCACAGAAGCTTTAAAAGAGCATTGGACACATTTTTGCAATGATGACGGTGGATTAGAATTTAATTTCTTTTGGCACCCTCTGTTTGAGTCACCAAGCGCTGAATGGCATCCATTATTCCAAGAGTTACTAACGTTTATTAAATCAAAAATTGAACCCTAATTTGGAAAAGATTTTATATTCGTTAGAACTAAAATAATGTGTATTAACAAAGACTTTATGTCTATTTTTTAACGGTGATAACTATTCTGTTTAATTTACTGACGGTCTTCGATCAACATATACACCATATCAATCTCTGGACATAGATAGCCCATTGAAGTTAAAGCTGCTGTGACTTGCCCCCGATGATGCGTTGCATGGTTAAACACATGCAATAATGTAGCAGCATAGGGTAGGCTCATTTCTAGTCCAGCCGATGTTTTGTAGTGTAAATCATGTCCAAATTTTTCCACATCAACATGTTTTAAAAAGTCTATCCAATGGTGAGCTCTGCTTTCTAACTCAAACATGAGTTTATCTTTATCCCTCTCTACGATGGTATTTAACTTCAGTAGAGGCGATGGTTTCGATGAAAACCGAGGAAACCATAGATAATGCTCCCCTACAAGCAAATGATTCAACGTTCCAGAAATAGTTTTGAAGAACAGTCCGCATTCAGCATTAAAATCTTCATCAGAGACATTTTTTAAAGCTTGGTTTAATTTTTGAGTAGACCATACGTTGTAACGAGCGAATAATTCAAACGTTTTTAAATCCATTTATAAAGCCATACATGAAGTTCTCTAAAATGAGCATAATACACAGGATGAAAAACACCTAAGCCTTTCATTTATAGTGCAGAATATCTTTTAATTTTCTCATACACTCTCAGCTTCGCTTCAACATTTGACTCAGCCTCAAATTGGGTGCCTTGATAAAGAAAATTGCATTACCACATAAAATCAAAATCACCCCAATGACCGCATTTATATGCCATTGATACCCTTCCCAAAGGGTCGAAATCACCAAAGCCACCAACGGAAATAACAAGGTACTATAAGCTGCCTTGCCTGCCCCAATCCTTCCGACCAAATAGAAATAAGCAGTAAAGCCAATCACTGAACCAAAAACAGCCAAATACAATAAAGCACTCACTGCACTAAATTCCATAGCGGGGAAAAACTCGTCGTGTTTAAATCCAGCAATCAACGCCATCAGAAGTGAACCATATAGCATGCCATAAGCATTGGTCGTGAAAATATCCAGACCGTGTTTTTGATGACGCGCACTGATCATATTGCCCAGTGAAAAACCATAAGTGCCCAACACACAAAGACCAATCCCTATCAGCGTATGGTTGTTTAAGGTACTTCCCACCACATCATGCCAAAACAAGGCAATAATCCCCAATCCACCCAGTAAAGCCGCAGGGTAAAAACGTGTAGAAACCTGTTGTCCAAAGAACAGTTTGGCATTGAGGGTATTAAAAATGACCGCCATCGAAAAAATAACGGCCTCCAAACCGCTACTAATATATTGCACCGCATAGTAAAAACAGACAAAGTTAAAACCAAAAATACAGCACGCTTGTAACATACAAAACAGATGATCTTTTACAGCCAATTTTTGCAGTTTTCGGCACAACACAACAAAAGCAAAGAGCACCAGAGCTGAAATAAAGAAACGCCAAAACACTGCCACATTGGTCGATATTCCACTTTGTTGTTGCAGACTTATCGCAATCCATGTTGTTCCCCAAACCACGACCACCAAAGCATATAACAGCGCATTCATACTCTTTCAATCCAACTTAAACCACTCACGCTATTGTGCTTGGTTTAGCTGTCCGATTACTTGCACCTTCTTGTGGTCACTATCATGAACTTGTGGTTTTTTTACTGGTTTTCGGATATAGATGACAAAATGAAATCAAAGTCCTACACTCATTCTTCCATTCGGCACTGCGTATAGATGATGAAATATCAGATTCTAGATCAATTACAACAACATAAAGCCCAACTCCTCGACTCGGTCGAGTTAGGTTCGGGCATGCAGTTGGCCATGTGGCAAAACAACCAAGACCGCGTCAGTGTTTGCAGTAACCACCATACCCTTAGCATGTACATTCAAGGGGGATATCACAGTTATCAAAAAACAGCACAAGGTTGGCATAATGGCGGTGGGCCAGATCATATGTGCCTGATGCCACAAGATTTTGAGTCAACTTGGGATTTGCGTGACCCCCTGACTTTTGTGCATCTTTATTACACTGAGCAACATCTACAACGCGTCGCCGAACAGGTGTGGGATCGTGAGCCGAGCCAAATTATTTTAAATCCACAAAGTTTCGTGGCCGACCCACAGATTTCGATGATCTACCGACACTTTTTACTCAATGGGGCTTGGCAGAACCGTGAAAATCATTTGCAGATGAGTACTGCCACGACACTTCTGCTCAATCATTTGATTAAAAATTATAGCCATACCGAGTGGCAAGCCCCTGAAGTCAAAGGCGGGCTGTCTCCATATAGCCTGAAACAGTTATTAGAATGGATTGATCAACATATTCAGCAAAGCTTGACCTTGTCAGATTTGGCCGAGCAAACGCAGCTCAGTGAGTACCATTTTGCCCATATGTTTAAGCAATCCATGCAAATGCCGCCACACCAATATGTGATGCAACGTCGACTTGAACTGGCACACCAAGCTCTACAGCAGACGACTGCCAATATGACGGAGATTTCAGAACAGTATGGATTTAGCTCCAGCAGCCATTTTAGTCATCGCTTTAAAAAGCACTTTGGCTACTCTCCATCCCAAATGCGGAAAAGTTAGAAAAATTAGATCGGATAAACTCACATTCAGCTTATTTATCTAACATCAAAATAAAGCTCATCATTAGACTCGACATTAAAAAACCGAAAAATGCACTCATCAAATAAGCTTTCCGACGCTCTTGAGCAGATTGGCTCAGGACTTGATGGCGCATTTCCATATGTTGCTTTTCTTCAAAAATCGTCATCTCGACATCGTTTTTAGGCGGAGCTTTTTTCAAAAGCAAAGGCAACATTGCAAGCATCATGCAGTAAAAATTAAATTTAAATATATCTTCGACAATGACATTGCCTGCATGCTTTTGAGCCATTAAATAAAACAGGAAAATAGACCACAAGAAAAAGCATCCGATAAATAGCAAGGCTGAAGTCGAGGAATAATATTTCATTGTATTTGTTTTAAGATTTGAAATCTGGAATCTTAAGGCGTTAAACAATCTTTAGCTAGTTGAAGATTTAAAGATTTAAAGATTTGAAGATTTGAAGATTTGAAGATTTGAAGATTTGAAGATTTGAAGATTTGAAGATTTGAAGATTTGAAGATTTGAAGATTTGAAGATTTGAAGATTTGAAGATTTGAAGATTTGAAGATTTGAAGAGAGCTTAAAACAAAAAAAGAAGATAAAACTTAAGCCTGATCTTCTTTTTGACCGTACATCCAAGTCGCTGCGATATATACACAAAAGCCCGCAGCCATCACTAAACCTGTCAACATGTTCGATGTCCTGTAGTTTGATAAGTGCATTATGCGAAAGTTTTATGACAAATTTATGACAATATTGTCATATTTTCAATGTTAGTATTTTTTCAATATATTCAAAATCTTAATATAAAAATTATACCTATTGATTCACTTTTAGCATGAAATATTTCATTCAACTTAGGCAATTTTGTCATATTTACAACCTTATATGACCTCACTTTCTCGTCAATTTTGTTCAACTATTAAACTTTCGCCCAAAGGCTGCGTAAAACATCCACAACCTCGACATTTTGTCTTATAATTTAGCCCGCTAGCTATCAGCCCGCTCAAGAGATATTTGTATGACCACTATTATCAAGCAAGATGATTTGATCACATCGGTCAAAGACGCGCTTCAGTTCATTTCTTACTATCACCCACAAGACTTTATCCAAGCGATGAGCCGTGCGTATGATCGTGAAGAGAACAAAGCTGCGAAGGATGCGATCGCGCAAATCTTAATTAACTCGCGTATGTGCGCAGAGGGCCACCGCCCGATCTGTCAAGATACAGGTATCGTCAACGTATTCGTTGAAGTGGGTATGGATGTTAAATTTGATTTAACCATGAGCTTAGACGATGCAATCAACGAAGGCGTACGTCAAGGTTACTTAGAAAACTCAAATGTACTGCGTGCTTCTGTATTGGCTGACCCAGCTTTTGGTCGTAAAAATACCAAAGACAACACCCCTGCTGTGATCTATCACAAACTTGTTCCAGGCAACAAAGTGGATATTACTGTTGCAGCAAAAGGTGGTGGTTCAGAAAACAAATCTAAACTGGCTATGCTCAACCCATCAGACTCAATCGTGGATTGGGTACTAAAAACTGTTCCAACCATGGGTGCAGGTTGGTGTCCACCAGGAATGTTGGGTATTGGTATTGGTGGTACTGCTGAAAAAGCCATGATGCTTGCAAAAGAATCGCTCATGGAAGAAATCAACATGGACGAATTACTTCGTCGCGGCCCTGAAAATAAAATCGAAGAACTTCGTATGGAAATCTTCGAAAAAGTAAACGCACTCGGCATTGGCGCGCAAGGTCTAGGTGGCTTAACCACAGTTCTAGACATTAAAATTAAAGATTACCCATGTCACGCTGCGGGCAAACCAGTCGGTATGATTCCAAACTGTGCAGCGACTCGTCACGCACACTTCCAACTTGATGGTACAGGTGTTGCACACATTCAAGCACCAAAACTGGAAGACTACCCATCTGTCACTTGGGATTCATCAACTTCTAAACGTGTTGACCTCGACAACATCACCCAAGAAGAAATGAACACTTGGCAACCAGGCGACACCTTACTTCTGAACGGTACCATTTATACGGGTCGTGATGCTGCACACAAACGCATGGTCGACATGCTGAACAATGGTGAAGAGCTTCCTGTCGACTTAAAAGGTAAATTCATTTACTACGTTGGCCCTGTAGATCCAGTCGGTGATGAAGTGGTTGGTCCTGCTGGCCCAACAACAGCAACACGTATGGACAAGTTCACACGTCAAGTACTTGAAGCAACCGGTATGTTCGGCATGATCGGTAAAGCAGACCGTGGTCCTGCTGCTGTTGAAGCAATCAAAGACAACAAAGCGACTTACTTGATGGCTGTGGGTGGCGCAGCTTACCTTGTGTCTAAAGCGATTCGTGAAGCTGAAGTGGTTGCTTTTGCTGACTTAGGCATGGAAGCGATTTACAAATTTGTAGTGAAAGACATGCCTGTATCGGTAGCAGTTGATGTGAATGGTACCTCTATTCACGCAACAGCACCAAAAATTTGGCAAGCCAAAATTGGTAAAATTCCAGTAGTCGATGCTGCAGCTGGCTAAAACTTAAGTTTTACTTTTTTGGATACCCTTAACATGCTAAGTTCATGTTAAGGGTATTTTTTTACCTACTTTTATAGACTTAATCAAAAGATATAGACCAACAATGAAAAAATTAAATCACATGCTTTACGGTATCGCCTTATGTGTCCTCAGCACAGCTTCTTTTGCAAAACCCGCGACCGAAGCATCGGTAGAAAAGGCGCTTAAACTAGGCGATATTAAAGGCACTTTAGCGCAGTCTCAGCAAGAGATGCGCCCTGTCTATGACCAACAAGCCGAAGAAATTATTAAGAATATTTTTAAAACATCTACACTTAATCCTGAACAACAAAAAGCAGCCAAGCAAATCGCTGAAATCACCGCATCGTTTAGCAGCAAATTGATTTCAGATCCAAAATTTATGCAAATGCTAAAAGATGTCTACATGCAGACCTTTACCGAAGAGGAAGTGTTGGCCAACATTCAGTTTCTCGAAACACCTCTAGGTCAGTCTATCAATAAAAAAAGCAGTAAAATGATGAGCGAAATCATGCGCAATAGCATCGCCATGTCTGCGGAAATGATGCAAGATCCTGCTATTCAGCAGGAAATGAATCGTCAAATTGAAAAGACCCTTACACCATTATTTGATCAAGCCAAAAAAGCAAAATAGTTTACTTACCAGGTTAAAGGATTCCACAGCTTAAACGGCTTCATCAGTTGAACATCTTCATTTGGGTCATATTTTGCAGGTTTAAGTTTTTGCGCTTTCTTTCGTAACTCACCCGTGTGTTGATCTTCAGCTACAAAGTTATAACTGTTGGACTTTAACTGGGTAAATGCAATTTCCTGAATCGCAATTTTTTCAGGGATAACCGCCAAAGGCCCTGCAACCTCTCGTCGGGTAGCCAAGTTCTCTTCATCATACTTGATGAAATAAGACTGCCCCGCTTCTACACTAAAATCGAGATATTTTGGCTTTTGGAAATGATTAATGCCCAAAGGCCGACTGCTCGATAAACGATAAGTTCCCGCGGGCAATTCGACCCAATAGTAATGATTGTTAAGCAGGCTTGGAATACGTTCTTTATTGATAAATAAGCTCGAAGCCACAATTTCTTGACGATTCCATTTTGAATCTGGACGGTATAGATAGACGATCGCTGCTTGTTCATGTTGAGGTTGAACACGCTGAAAACGCTGTCCTAATTTTTGATTGACCCAACCACCTACGCTAAACACCCCAATACGATACTGCTCAATCATGCTAGGGTCGTGATCAAAATCGACCTCATGACTGAGGGTTGATGTTAATTCAGGTTGCTCCACTGCAACTTTCCCATGACAACCCAATAAAATTAAACTGCTTAAAAGCGTAATCGTCATTGCACGCATGACTATTCCTCACGGCATATTTTTTATTTTGATACTGAATTTTTAGTTTTAATCTAGGCATCCCAGCCTATGATGCAGAGTAACATTCCCTCTTTTTTTTGAATACAAAAAAACGTGTGAAAATACTCGATTTTCACACGTTTCAGATGAATAACAACTTAAGCGGACTTTGAGTTAATCACTTTTAAATCAACTTTAGCTGTATCTTTCTGTTCGATTCTTGGTAAACGCTCTGGCTTAAATAATGGCGCAGCCGTGCCGTTAATCACGTCTTCATTCACCACAACCGTACCAACATCGGTACGACTTGGTAAATCATACATGGTTTCAAGCAGCGTATTTTCCAAAATAGAACGTAAGCCACGTGCACCCGTATTGCGATCTAGCGCTTTTTTCGCCACAGCGCGCAGTGCCGAGTCTTCAAAAACCAGATCAACATTTTCCATATCAAACAAATGTTGGTATTGACGTGTCAATGCATTCTTCGGTTCAGTCAGAATTTGCATCAAGGCTTCTTCATCTAATTCTTCCAAAGTCGCAATTACAGGTAAACGACCAATAAATTCTGGAATCAGACCAAATTTCACCAAATCTGTCGCTTCAACTTGACGGAACAAATCAGACAATTTCTTGCCTTCATCTTTCTTCTTCACTTCAGCAGTGAAGCCGATGCCGCCTTTTTCTTGACGCTGTTGTACGATTTTCTCAAGACCTGAGAATGCTCCACCACAGATGAACAAGATATTTGAAGTATCAATTTGAATAAATTCTTGCTGCGGATGCTTACGCCCCCCTTGAGGTGGAATAGAGGCAACCGTACCTTCGATCATTTTCAGTAAAGCTTGTTGTACGCCTTCACCCGACACATCACGCGTGATCGACGGATTTTCAGACTTACGGGTAATCTTGTCGATTTCGTCGATGTAGATAATACCTTTTTGCGCTTTTTCTACATCGTAGTCTGCTTTTTGTAGAAGCTTTTGCACGATATTTTCAACATCTTCACCGACATAGCCTGCTTCGGTAAGTGTCGTTGCATCAGCCATAGCAAAAGGAACATCGAGCAGACGTGCCATCGTTTGCGCAAGTAAAGTTTTACCCGAACCTGTTGGCCCTACCAATAAGATATTACTTTTCGCAATTTCAACAGCCTCATCGTGCTTATGCCCACCATGGCTCGCTTTAAGGCGTTTATAGTGGTTATAGACAGCAACAGACAAGGTTTTCTTTGCCACATCTTGACCAATGACATATTGATCTAATGCCGCACGAATTTCGTGAGGTTTAGGCAATGGTTTTGCAGCCCAGTCACCCGACTCAACTTGTTGACTGGTTTGCACCAAGTCTAAGCATACGTCCACACATTCATTACAGATGTACGCGTCCTCGCCTGCAATCAGTTTCCCGACCTCAGACTGCGTTTTACCGCAAAATGAACAATGCTTTTGTCCTTGAGGATGTTCGGACATATTCACTCCAATTCTAAACTTTTAAAACTTATGGACGTTTAGATAACACTTCGTCCACGAGACCATATTCTTTTGCAGCTTGTGCTGTCATAAAGTTGTCACGGTCAGTATCACGTGCCACAGTCTCAAAGTCTTGACCACTGTGCTCTGCCATTAAACGGTTTAAACGCTCTTTAATAAACAGAATTTCACGTGCATGAATTTCAATATCAGATGCCTGACCACGGAAACCGCCTAACGGTTGGTGGATCATAACACGTGCATTTTCAAGGCAATAACGTTTACCTTTCGCACCAGCATTCAACAAGAATGCACCCATTGATGCTGCCTGCCCCATACAATAAGTCACAACGTCTGGCTTAATGAATTGCATGGTATCGTAAATCGCCATACCTGCAGTCACTGAACCACCTGGTGAGTTGATGTAAAGGTGAATGTCTTTATCTGGGTTTTCCGCTTCTAAAAACAACATTTGCGCGACAATCAAATTTGCCATGTTATCTTCAACTTCACCAGTCAAGAAGATGACACGCTCACGCAACAAACGTGAATAGATGTCAAATGAACGCTCACCACGAGATGACTGTTCTACAACCATTGGAACTAAAGCATTTTCGATAGTTGGAATATACATACGTTTATTTATTCCTAAATTTTTTGTTACTCAACTCATAGTCACAATATGAGGGATAATTGCTGAAAATGCAAAATATTCCCAAGTAAATAACAGATATTTTTTGCATAAGCTTTGTGAACACAAGACCTTTTACAAACCTAAATCACAATAAAAAAGGCGCTCAAAGCGCCTTTTTTACTTTAGCTAAACTTAGCCTTGTTGACGAGCTTGTTGCTCTTTCAATAAGTCTTCGTAGCTTACAGCAGTATCCGTTACTTTAGCAGATGCCAAAATGTGATCAACCACTTGGTCTTCCAACACAACAGCTTCGATTTGCGAACGTTGTTGTTTGTCATTTTTGAAGTATTCGATCACTTCAGCTGGATCTTCGTAAGAAGAAGCCATGTCTTCGATGTAAGCATCAACACGTGCTTGATCTACTTCGATTTTAGCATCAGCTAAAACCTTGCTTACCAGTACGCCTAATTTTACAGATTTTTCAGCTTGTTCTTTGAACAATTCATCTGGAAGCATGCTTGAGTCAAATGCTTTCGCACCTTGAGCACCAAACTGCTGTGTGAACTGTTGAATCATTTGTTGACGTTGACGGTCAACTTCTTGAGCAACCATAGATGCTGGAAGTTCAACTTCGTTTGCAGCAACAAGCGCATCAAAAGTAGCACCCTTCACTTGGTTACGTAGACCATTTTTCACTTCACGTTCCATGTTTTTACGAACGTCAGCTTTTAATTTTTCAACGCCTTCTTCTTCAGTTAGACCAAAAATTTGAAGGAATTCAGCATCAACTTCAGGAAGTTTTTGCTTTTCAACAAGCTTCACAGTGATTTTGAATTGTGCAGCTTTGCCTGCAAGGTTTTCAGCTTGGTAGTCTTCAGGGAAAGTAACATCAATCACTTTCTCTTCGCCTTTCTTCATACCAACGATGCCGTCTTCGAAGCCAGGAATCATACGACCTGAACCTAAAACAAGTTTAAAGTCTTCAGCAGAACCGCCTTCAAACTTCTCACCATCTACAGAACCTTCAAAGTCAAAAGTGACTTGCATGTCTTTTTTAGCCATGCCTTTTGTTTCAGTCCAAGAAGCACGTTGCTTTTGAAGGTTTTCAATCATCTGGTCAACGTCTTTGTCGTTCACTTCAGATGCTTTACGTTCAACTTCTAAACCAGCAAATTTAACTTCAACTTCTGGATAAACTTCAACAGTCGCTTCATATACAAGCGCGTCGTCTTTTAATTCAGATTTTTCAATGTTTGGCATACCAACAGCATTGATTTTTTCTTGTTGGATTGCTTCGAATACCGTGTCACGAATGATGTCGCTTACGACTTCTTGGTAGATACCCGCGCCATATTCACGACGAACAACATTTACTGGCACTTTACCTGGACGGAAGCCGTTGATCTTCACAGTTTTAGCAGTGCGTTTTAAGCGAGCTTCGAACTGCTCGTTAACACGGCTCGTCGGTACAGATACATTTAAACGACGGGTAACACCCGAAACCGCTTCAGAAGTTACTTGCATGGCTTCCTCAATATTTTGGTAATAACAATTTTAAAAAGTGCCACATTATATGACAACATTGAACGATATACAAAACACCTGATTGAAACCATATATTTTTTAATTCTTTTAGCAGTTTTTTATTTTCCCCTCATCTCCACATTCCCACCAAATTAAGTACAAAGTATTATATTTTTTATAGTTTTTGTTGCAAATGATAAATACTACCATTAAGATTTGCACCATAATTGAACATTTTTTCTTTTTTTTCTCGTCCGTCATTGGAACTCTAGTTATGAGTAAGTTTAATCTACACCCTCTTTCACTGGCATTGCTCGGGGCAATAGCCACTCCTGTTTTTGCAGAAACAACAACTGAAGATTCATCCACCCACCAGCTTTCCACCATTGTGGTTTCAGCTGCTGGCTTTGAACAAGATATTAAAAATGCACCTGCTTCTATTAGTGTCGTGACTAAAGAAGATATAGAAAAGAAAAATGCGACCAGCATTGCCGACCTATTGGCTGATGTGCCGGGTATTGACGTTCGTTCTGGTGTGGGAAAAACATCAGGATTGAATATCAAAATGCGTGGCCTAGGCAATGACTATAGCCTGATTTTAATTGATGGTCGCCGCCAAACCACCTCATCAGATGTTACTCCAAACGGCTTTGGCGAAACATCAAATGGTTTTTTACCACCTTTAGCCTCTATTGAACGTATTGAAGTCATCCGCGGACCAATGGCAACACGCTATGGTTCCGAAGCGATGGGTGGTGTGATTAACATCATTACCAAAAAAATAAGTAATGAATGGAATGGTAACGTCACTGTCAGTGGCAATGTCATGGAAAGTAATGCTGAAGCTGACTCATGGAAAACCAGTTTTGTCTTGAATGGCCCAATCATGCATGATCGTTTAGGCTTACAACTCCGCGGGAGTTATTTAGATCGTCAACGTTCAGAACGCATTGTGGCGGGTTCAACCTCTCGCGACCCACGTCCAAGCAAAGCTGAAAACTATGATATCGGTGGAAAGTTACAATTTACATTAGATGATAAAAACTCTTTCTGGGTTGATGGTTTTACTTCAAACCAAACCTATGACAACTCTGACCAGCGATTAGGTAACTTTTTTAGCCGTGGTGGCATTGCAGGCTATGAAGATGAGTTAGAGTTCAATCGTGTGCAAATCTCAGCAGGACACGATGGTAACTACGATTTTGGTCAATGGAAAACGTACATTAGTCAAAATAAAACTGAGACCAAAGGTCGTACTATTCCAACTGATGCCTTCCCTACTTTAGCAGGCCTACCACGCACCTTAGAAAATATAGATTTAGTTTTTGATTCACATTTGGTTGCTCCAATTGCGAACCATAAACTCACTGTGGGTACAGAATATAAAGATGTCACTATTGCTGACGATATTGCAGGTATGGGCAAAGAGTTTACTCAAGATACATGGTCAGTCTATGCAGAAGATGAATGGAGTTTATTAGATAACTTACATTTCACTTTCGGTGGTCGTTATGAAGATCATTCAGGATTTGGTGGTCACTTTAGTCCACGTGCATACCTAGTATGGAATACAACGGATGCTTTAACGCTTAAAGGTGGTGTAAGTACAGGTTATAAAACACCATCAGCCAAGGACTTATACAACGGTATTATTGGCTATAGCGGTCAAGGTACAACACCAAGCCTTGGTAATCCGGACTTAAAACCAGAGACATCTGTTAACTACGAACTCGGTTTAAACTATCAACCTACAGATACTTTAGACTTTAATGCTACTGCATTTTTTAATGTCGTCGAAGACAAGATTGTGTCTAGGAATTTTTCATGTGCAACCAATGATTGCTCAAACTTCAATAGCAATGTGACTTCTTATGGCAAAAGTTTCAATGCCGATGAAGCAGAAATTTATGGCTTAGAAACATCGCTTAAATATCAAATCATTCCCGAATGGGATGTCAAAGCGGCCTATACTTTTACCGAATCTGAAATCACTAAAGGTGCAAATAAAGGTTATGCGCTTGAGTCAACGGCTAAACACTTATTTAACCTAACATCGACTTGGCATATTAATGATCGCCTTGATGTCTGGTTACAACACGAATATCAGTCAGGACGTCCTCGCTATCTAGCAACACCAACTGGTGGAGAAATTAGTATTGAACGACATACAGACAATAAATTTTCTGCTTACAACCTATTCAATTTAGGGACAAGCTATCAATTAAATCATCATGTCCGCATCAATGCCGCTGTAAATAATCTATTAGATAAAGACTTTACCGAGTATATGGATTATGTCGATACCAACGGCAATGTTCAGCAAGCCTATAAATATTTATCTATTGGCAGAAGCTCTGAAGGAACCTATTTACCTGGTCGTAACTACTGGCTATCCATTTCTTATGATTTCTAATGATACTTAGCATCATGTAAAAAACCTGCTTCGGCAGGTTTTTTGAGAAGCTACATGGAGCATATAGATCCAACACAATTCCTTCATATTCATCAGACATTTTCAAAAATATGACTGATAAAAATATAGATTCTAAATTTCAATAATATTACAAAAATACAATCTACTTTTCCAATAGATATAAAAATCAATTAAATATGTTGATTTTATTATATTATTACATTTATTTTTCCAGTTTAATTCATTCTTAACATCTAAAATTTCAATGTAACAATTAGGAAACAAAAAATAAGAATCATTATTATTCGCATACTAATTTACAACGCTAGAACTAGACTCGTTATGGCCTTCATCAAAACACGTAAAAAGCTGGTTTCTTCAGCAATCGCTTCAACACTTTCAGTGATTGCAGTCAATGCTGTTGCACAAGATCAAGTTACGCAACTAGAAACAATTCACACGGAAGCGGCAGCAGAACAAAGTTTGAAAGTCGATAAATCTGCAAACAGCAAATTTGTTGCTCCTCTACTGGATACTCCAAAGTCTGTTGCTGTTATTTCTAAACAGTTGATTGAAGACACTCAAGTTACAACGTTAAGCGATGCTTTACGTACCGTACCAGGTATTACCCTCGGTGCTGGTGAAGGCGGAAACCCAAATGGAGATCGTCCATTTATCCGTGGTTATAGCTCTGAAAGCTCAATTTATGTGGATGGTATTCGTAATTCAACTTCTCAAAACCGTGAAATGTTTGCAGTAGAGCAAGTTGAAGTAACGAAAGGTTCTGCATCTACTATGGGTGGTGCAGGTTCAGTTGGCGGAAGTGTCAACATGATTTCTAAAGTGGCTAAAAAAGGCGACTCTCTAGAAGGTTCTGTTGGTGCGGGAACGGATAACTACCAGCGTATCACGCTAGATGGTAACAAAGACTTCGGCAATGGTATTGCAGCTCGTGTTGCAGTGATGGGACACCATAACGAGAAAGCAGGCCAAAAAGATGGAGCTGAATATGCTCGTGTTGGTATTGCACCAAGTATTACATTTGGTTTAGATAGCGATACGCGTGCAACCTTAAGTTATTATTATTTAAAATCTGATGATACCCCTGATTCAGGTGTACCTTATTGGAATTCGTCAAATAATACAGCAACAGGTAAACCTTTAAATGTTAAACAAGGTATTTACTATGGCTGGAAAGATCGTGATTTTCAAAAACAAGAGAATCAAATTGGCACAATTAAGTTAGAACATGATCTGACTGAAAACCTTACGATTAGCAATACAGCAATGTATACCAAGTCCAAAAATAACTATATTTGGACTCAACCAGATGATTCTAAAAAAAATATAGCAAATGGTAGTATTGCTCGTCGTGCAAATGGACGTATTACAGATACCAATGGTTTCACAGATCAATTAAGCCTAAATGGTAAATTCAATACTGGAACAATCAAACACAGTTTCAACACAGGGGTGGAATACAGCGAGCTTAAATCTGACAAAGGTAATTACCAAATTAAAGATTTAGGAACAACCACAACTACTCTGCCTGGTGCAGCAGCAACACATAATTTAAATGCGAGCGGTGGTTGTAATGGGCTGATTGGTGCAGCATCAAACTATTGGTGTACAGATGCATACAATCCTAATTCAAGTGATCCTTGGTTAGGTAGCTATTCTGCTAATAAAGCAGTAACGACTTCAACAGCAAAATCAACTGGTATTTATTTACTTGATAACATTGAATTTACGCCTAAATGGTTACTAGATATTGGGCTTCGTTGGGACAAATTTGATACCGAATTAAAAACAAATGCAACAGGCGTAAGCATTGAAAATAATACTGACTTCTTTAGTTATCAAGCAGGTCTAACATACAAGCCAACTGAAAACAGCAGTATCTATGCAAGTTTTGCAACTTCCGCAAATCCTGTTGGTATTGATGCAGGGGATGGCTCTGAGACATCTCTTAGTGCAACAACGAAAGACCTAGAGCCTGAAGAAGCTCGAACGTACGAAATTGGTACAAAATGGGATGTACTCAACAATCGCTTAAATTTAAGTGCTGCAATATTCCGTACTGAAAAGCAAAATACGCGTATTTTATTAGATGCGACTACTTATACCAATGCAGGATCAAGCAAAGTTGATGGTATTGAGTTAGGTGCTAATGGTAAAATTACTGACAAATGGGCTGTTAGTGCAGGCTACACCTATTTAGATAGTGAGTTAACAAAGGCTGCGTATAATGCAACGGCGAACGAAGGGAAACAACTTCAAAACGTTCCTGAAAATAGTGCAACTCTTTGGACCACCTATCAAGTTATGCCTCAGTTAACTTTAGGTGCTGGCGCAATCGCTATGGACAAAGTCTTTGGTGATGCTGCAAATACCAAATGGGTTCCAGGCTATGTACGCTACGATGCTATGGCACGTTATAATGTAAATAAAAATGTTAATTTACAATTAAACGTAAATAACCTTTCAGATAAACGTTATTTCACTAAAGCGTATGCTTCTCACTATGCAACTGAAGCTGAAGGTCGCAATGCAGTATTGTCTGTGAACTTCAAATACTAAGTGAACCGACTGAATCTCATGCATTCATGATCGAATTATATAAAAATAGCCTCTCTTTGAGGCTATTTTTATATATGTTTAAATATTAAAGATGTTTTTCCTTTTCAGCAGGCCGTATTGTGATCCACCATATTCCCCATGTGTTAAGCAAAGAACAAGTACAATACTTTCGCCATGAAATGGCAAAAGTCGAGTGGATTGATGGTAAAAAAACCACAGGATCGCTCTCAAAAAATGTAAAACAAAACCAACAACTCCCTGAAGATCACCCTCTCACTCAACACTTAGGCAATATCATTCTAGAAGCACTCGGAAAGCATCCATTATTTCTATCCGCCGCCCTACCCTTAGATATTTTGCCACCTTATTTTAATCGCTATGAACAGGGGGAAACCTTTGGCTTCCATGTCGATAATGCCATTCGTTGGATTGCTGGAAGCAAAGATCGGATTCGTACCGATTTATCCTGTACTGTTTTTTTGAGTGAGCCTGACGAATATGAAGGCGGAGATTTGGTCGTAGAAGATACTTATGGTTATCATGAAGTAAAACTACCTGCTGGAGATATGATTCTATATCCATCGACTAGCGTACACGAAGTCACCCCTGTAACTCAGGGTTGCCGCGTGGCTTCATTCTTTTGGGTTCAAAGTATGATTCGTGATGATGCTGATCGTCATATCTTGTTTAATCTTGACCAAACTATCCAAAACCTACGTGTGCAACTGAGCGACCAACATGAAGAGGTGGTAAAGCTCACTAGCCTGTATCATAATCTGATGCGAAAATGGGCTGAGCTTTAAGTAAAACTAATAGAATTAGTCCATTTTGAAGCATGGATTGACTATGCTTCAATGGAAGCCATACACTTTTCATATAATTATAAGATATTGGTTTAACTATATTTTTACCATTTGTTTTAATTCACCATTATATTTAGTTTACTTTTCACCAATCATTATTGTTTTCCTTAATTAATAAAGATTTATTAAACATTATTTCCATACATACAAGTGAATTTTTCAGCCTAAAAACCATTGTTAACGATAATTATTATCAATAGAATTCGCAACCACAGTTACATAGCTTAACAATACCTCCATGATTACTGCACTTTATGGTTCGACCCGAACTGAGCAGTGATGGAACTCTGTCGTATATTATTTGGGACACCGACAATGGCAAAAATCAAAAGCCGTAAACATAACCGTACTGCACAATTTGTTGCATTAGCAGCTTCTCTCCCACTGATGGCACATGCAGCAACGCCAACAAAAGATGATTCAACTGTGCTACCTACCATTACAGTGAAGTCGGAAGTCGAAAGTAAATACAAAACAGACAAAGTTAGTTCTGCAAAATACACCCAACCTTTAGTTGATACACCACAAACGATTTCTGTAATTAAAAAAGAATTACTCAAAGAACAAGGTGCAACATCTCTAACTGAAGCATTACGTAATACACCAGGAATTACGTTACAACTTGGGGAAAATGGTAATACCAGTGCAGGCGATTCTTTTCAAATGCGTGGATTCGACACCAAAAACTCAATTTATGTCGATGGCATTCGTGATATTGGCGCCGTGAGCCGTGATATCTATAATCTTGAGCAAATTGAAGTCGTTAAAGGACCATCAGGGGCAGAAGCTGGTCGTGGTGGTGCGGGTGGATATATTAATCTCGTCAGCAAATTACCGCATTTAGAAAACAACCAAGAAGTTTCTGCAACTTACAATACAGCAGAACATGCACGTCTTACTGCAGACATCAACCAAGCCCTTTCTGAAGGGTCTGCACTTCGTCTAAATGTAATGGGTCAGCAAGGCGGAGTAGATGGTCGTGACTATGTAGAAAATAATGGTTATGCCATCGCTCCATCTATTGCCTTTGGCTTAGATAGCGATACACGTTTTTATTTATATTCACAGCATATAGTACAAAACAATATCCCAGATGGTGGTATTCCAACCATTGGCATGGACGGCTTTTACTACAACAACACGGATACAAAACTAACCCAAGCTCAAAGAGACATCATCAATACTGCTGTGAATGCAGCAGAACCTGTTGATCGTGAGAACTTCTACGGTAGCGTTAATGATTATGAAGACGTTGAAGCCCACATGTTTACAGCCAAAGTTGAAAGTGATCTAAGCAAAGGTGTGAAACTCACCAATATTTCAAGATTTGGTAAAACTGAAATGAATCGCGTCTTAACGGGAGTGAATGCTTTAGTCATTAGCAATCTTGCAACACCTAAAGATCCAGACTCATGGTCTGTAGCTCGAACTCGCCAAGGGGTCGATCAAGAAAATAAGATTTTGACCAACCAAACTACACTCAACATCAACACTCAAACGGGTGCGATTGAACATGACATCGTTGCTGGTTTAGAGCTCTTACGCGAAGAACAATACAATAAAACATTAAGCACACAAACCCCAGGGAAAGCTGCTCCAAGCATTACATCTGCAAGTTTATACACACCTAACCCTTATCAAAATTTACCAGACCTCGTCTACACGGGGGCATATGCCAATGGCCAAACAGATACTGTCGCGGCCTATTTATTTGATACTTTAAAATTTGGCGAACGTTTCCAGCTTAATGGTGGGGTCCGTGTCGATTATTACGACACCCAATCCGATGCTTTAACCGTCACGACGAATTCTTCTACTTTAGCCGTGACCCGCACACCAAGCCAGTTGAGTACGCATGGTACACTGGTCAGTTGGAAACTCGGTTCTGTGTTTAAACCAACCCCTGCAAGTAGTGTGTATGCTTCTTATGCGAAATCATTGACACCACCAGGTACGGCATTCGTTCTCAACAATAGTGCCAGCTCAGCCGCAAATGCTGCGAATGATCCAACTGTTAAGCCACAGGAAACCCATCATTATGAAATTGGGACAAAATGGACATTCAATGAAGACAAACTCATTTTAACTGCTGCGGCTTACCATACAGAAAATGAAAACCAAATTACTCAAGATCCGATTAGCTTACTGTACATTCCTGAAGGAAAAACAACAGTTAAAGGTTTAGAGTTAGGTGCTGTTGGTCAATTGACACGTGCGTGGAATGTCTCAGCAGGTGTTGCCTTTATGGACACAGAACAAGAGAACCAGCAAACCTATAATGCAACGACTAAAGTGTGGACTGAAAATGATTCAGTTCGCTGGTCGCCTGACTGGACTGCAACGTTGTGGACGACTTATAGCGTAGCTGGTTTTAGAGCGGGTCTTGGAGCGCGTTATGTAGATGAACAAAAGCGTGCAATTAGCACAGGTTCAACCGCAACAACAACCATGCCTGTTATTCCAAGTTATGTCGTATTTGATGCCTTACTAGGTTATACCTTTAATGAACATGCCTCATTAAATCTAAACATCTACAATCTTGCAGATAAAGATTACATTAGTACGCTTAATAATAGCGGTGCACGATTAGTAATGGGACAACCACGCTCTGCGGCACTGACCTTTAACTATAAGTTCTAAGAACCAAACTAAAACGCGTTTAGACCTCAAACAAATGTAGTGTATTATCCCAATACACTACATTTTTACATTCAAATCTATCTTAGCCCATGGCCAGCTTGTCCCAAGGGGAGCCTAAAACGATATGATGCTACATATTCCAGCTGTGTTAACCAAACAACAAGTAGCGCAAATTCGACACCAACTGGATCATAGCCATGCATGGGTTTCAGGACAGGATAGCGCAGGTGCACAAGCACAAAAAATTAAAAGTAACTTACAAATTGATGTACATAGTGCAATTTATCAAACACTTCACCCTATACTTTCACAAGCCATCCAACAAAACACTTTAATTCGATCTGCAACTTTGGCAAAACATGTATTAACCCCGATGTTTAATTGCTATCAATCCCTTGGCGCATACGGCAACCACGTGGATAGTGCAATACAGTTTAGCTCGGATGCAGGACAAGCAATTCGTACCGATGTTTCCATCACCGTTTTTCTGTCAGAACCGCATGAATACGAAGGCGGTGAATTAATCATTGAAGATCATTATGGTAGCCATGAAGTCAAACTCGACGCAGGCGATGCGATTATTTACCCTGCAACCAGTCTACATCGTGTTGAACCCGTGACCCAAGGGAAACGGATTGCTTCATTTACGTGGATGCAAAGTATGGTCAAAGATGATTGGCAACGCAGTATGCTATTTAACTTGGACATGACCATCTTAAAACTACGCCAACAGCTCGGGGACAGTGAAGAAGTGCTGAATCTCACTCACCATTATCATAATTTATTACGTCAATGGGCTGACTTATGAACCCTGCACCAATCTTAGCACCACTCACCCAAATTCCTGCCTCCCTGCAAACCGTTGCAGACTATGAGCGCCAAGCAGAAAAACATCTGCCAGAAATGGTTTGGCACTATTTGCAAGGTGGTTCAATGGATGAGCTCAGTGTTCAGAATAACCTCGCTCAATTCCAAAACCTGCACTTAATACCACGCATGTTAAGAGATCTCACTCACGGCAATACGAGCTGTGAAATCTTAGGACAAAGCTTTCCACATCCTATTTTTGTTGCACCGATTGGTCATCAACAGCAGTTTCATCCTGACGCAGAAGCTGCAACCGCGTTGGCGGCTGAAGTACTCGGCAGTAATATGATTTTGAGTACTTTTACCAATACCGATATGCGCACATTTAAATCAGAGAATCCCTACAAATGGTTTCAACTGTACTGGCAAGGTGACCGCGATAAATCTTTGGCTTTGCTTAAACTCGCTGAGGGACAAAATTTCACCGCCATTGTCATCACTGTAGACTCACCACATACAGGGATTCGTGACCGTGAACGTCGTGCATTTTTTCACTTACCTGAAGGCATGCAACACCCACATACCCCTGCTCATATTCCGCTACCTGAACTGCAAGAAGGTGATCATCCCGTGTTTAATGGCCTAATGAAAATTGCCCCTACATGGGAAGATATCGCGTGGATAGTTCAACAGACTGATTTACCCATTCTGTTAAAAGGCATCGTCAGTCCACTCGATGCGCAACTGGCCATTCAACACGGCGTACAAGGCCTGATTGTCTCCAACCACGGTGGTCGCGTTTTAGATACCTGCATTCCCCCATTGAAAGCCTTGCAGCTCATCAAAAAGACCGTACCTAGTGACTTCCCGCTTTTATATGATGGAGGTATTCGTCGCGGTTCAGATGTATTTAAGGCGATTGCCTTAGGTGCTTCCGCAGTTTTAGTTGGGCGACCGTGTATTTATGGTCTGGCCACCGCAGGTGCTTTAGGCGTTGCCCACGTGCTTAAAATCTTAAAAGAAGAGTTTGAAATCACCATGGCTTTGATGGGCACTGCAACTCTTGCAGATATACAGACAGATATGGTTATAGAGTTTTCATAACCCTCTATAAATAGCGAATGAAATGAATCAAATTCGTTATTTATAGAAAAATATCAAACACATTGAAAACATATGCGGAAATATTTCCCCTATAGCGCCCAATAGCGGGAAATATTTTTTCAGATACGACTAAAAGCCATAAAAAAAGAAAAATCTTTTCGACTTAACTGCATTAAACTCTTCAATATAAGCTTACAAGGTTACTCACGGTAAATCTAAGTCGTATCAAACATTTATGTTTACGCACTCCCTGAAGACTCCCTTGTAAATAGAGCACATAGACACAATCTATATAAATAGTAGGTTGCTTTTTCTTACCCACTCAAATGCAACCCATACTATGTAAGGAGTTACCTCATGATGTTAGCTGATCCAAGTAAAAAATATCGTCGCATGTACCAACGTGTTGACTTGCCAGACCGTCAATGGCCAAACAACGAAATTACAAAAGCGCCTATTTGGATGAGTACTGACCTACGTGATGGTAACCAAGCAATTTTTGAACCGATGGATATGGAACAAAAATTTAAAATGTTCCAAATGTTGGTCAAAATTGGTTTCAAACACATTGAGATCGGTTTCCCTTCTGCATCTCAAATTGACTTTGACTTTACTCGCAAATTGATCGAAGAAAATCACATTCCAGACGATGTCTATATCGAAGTTTTGGTTCAAGCACGTGATCATTTGATCCAACGTACTTTTGAATCTTTAGTCGGTGCAAAACGTGCAATTGTGCATATTTATAATTCAAACGCCCCAACCTTCCGTCAAAAAGTTTTAAATGTCGATGTTGCTGGTGCGAAAAAATTAGCAGTTAATGCAGCGACCAAAGTTAAAGAATATGCAGCACAATATCCTGAAACGGAGTGGATATTCCAATACAGTCCAGAGTGTTTCTCTGCAACCGAATTAGACGTTGCAAAAGACGTGTGTGATGCAGTCACGGAAATTTGGGAAGCATCTCCAAGCAATAAAGTAATCTTAAACTTACCTGCAACAGTTGAAGTTTCAACACCGAATGTTTATGCAGACCAAGTCGAATGGATGCACCGTAACATTGAACGTCGTGATGGTGTCATCATTTCGGTACACTGTCACAACGACCGCGGCTGTGGGATTGCGGCATCAGAATTGGCGATTATGGCCGGTGCAGACCGTGTCGAAGGTTGTGTGTTTGGTAATGGCGAACGCACAGGTAATGTCGATGTTGCTGCAATTGCCTTGAACATGTATACCCAAGGCGTTACACCAAACTTAGATTTCTCAAATATTAATGAAATTATTGCAACGGTAGAAGAATGTACAGGCTTGCCTGTTCACCCTCGCCACCCTTATGCAGGTGACTTGGTCTTCACAGCGTTCTCTGGTTCACACCAAGATGCCATCAAAAAAGGCTTCGAGTTCCAAAAGAACGAAGAAATTTGGGATATGCCGTACTTACCTATCGACCCGAAAGACTTGGGTCGCGACTATGATGCTGTAATCCGCGTCAACTCACAGTCAGGTAAAGGTGGTATTGCTTACTTGTTAGAAGCAAATTACAACGTGGTCTTGCCACGTCGTATCCAAATTGAATTCTCTCAAACCGTACAAAAACGTACCGATGAGGAAGGCACTGAAATTACCGCACAAGAAATTTGGAAATTGTTCAAAGAAACCTATGTGAACACCAAAGATACACATTATTCAACCAAAAACTACCGTTTATATGACAACAACGGCAAGCAAGTGGTTGAACTTGATGTTGAAGTAAATGGTGAAACGCAGCAATTACGTGGTGAAGGCAACGGCCCGATTTCTGCAATGTTAGATGCTTTACAGTTACCAATTGATGTCTTGAGCTATGAAGAGCGTGGTATTAGTTCGGGTGCCAATGCAAAAGCACTGGCTTTGGTTGAATTACAAGTCAAAGGCACTGGCAAATCAGCCTTCGGTGCAGGTATTCACGACAACATTGTGACCTCATCTATCGAAGCGATTATTGCGTGTACCAACCGCTTAATTGATCAAGGTGTGTTAAGCACAGATCAAGTCATTGCTGCTGCGGTATAAGTATTAGCAATAATAATTAGCACTAAAATGACTTTAGAAGGATACCCTCAAGTGGTATCCTTTTGTTTATTAATCCCAAAGATTTAAGGCGTATTATTCCTGTGTCTTTTCCTGCTGACTCCGTGGGTATCGTTACTCCACAAAAGTTTACTTTTGAAGAGCCGTTAGAGCTCGAATGCGGTCGTATTCTTCCTCGTTATGAATTGATGGTTGAAACCTATGGGGAACTCAATGCAGATAAATCCAATGCGATTTTAATTTGCCATGCGCTATCAGGACATCATCACGCCGCGGGTTATCATCATGCCGATGATAAAAAACCGGGTTGGTGGGATGCTTGTATTGGCCCAGGTAAAGCGATTGATACCTCGAAATTTTTCGTGCTTGCACTGAACAATATTGGCGGTTGTAATGGTTCTACGGGTCCAACTTCGCCAAACCCTGAAAATGACAACCGCCCTTATGGCCCAGACTTTCCTTTAGTCACCGTCCGTGACTGGGTTAAAACCCAAGCCATTTTATCTGATCATCTGGGCATTCATGTCTGGAGCGCGGTGATTGGCGGTTCATTGGGTGGTATGCAAGCCTTGCAATGGTCGGTTGATTATCCTGATCGCTTGCAAAAATGCGTGATTATTGCCAGTGCGCCGAAATTATCGGCTCAGAATATTGCCTTTAACGAAGTCGCACGCCAGTCAATTTTGTCTGATCCAGACTTCCATGATGGTCGCTATCTTGAAAATGACAGCTATCCAAAACGTGGCCTAATTTTGGCACGTATGGTCGGCCATATTACCTACTTATCTGAAGAAGCCATGAAGCAGAAATTTGGTCGTGACCTAAAGTCAGGCAAATTTATGTATGGTTTCGATGTCGAGTTCCAAGTCGAAAGCTATTTGCGTTATCAAGGTGAGCAATTTAGCCGTAACTTTGATGCCAACACTTACCTGATTATGACCAAAGCTTTGGATTATTTTGATCCTGCGCGTGAGTATGAGCAGTCTTTAGTTAAAGCCATGTCACAGACCAAATGTCAGTTCCTCGTGGTGTCCTTTACCACCGACTGGCGTTTTACCCCGCAACGCTCACAAGAAATTGTGGATGCGCTGATCACCAACCACAAACCAGTGAGCTATTTAGATATCGACGCTGAACAAGGCCATGACTCATTCCTGTTCCCGATTCCTTTGTATGTAAAAGCATTACGTGCATTTCTGGGCGGTTCTGAACACCTTCAAGCAACATCTCAGGGGGCTGTGTAATGCGTATTGATCATCAACTGGCAGAAAAATGGATCAAACCTGATTCCAGCGTACTCGATTTGGGCTGTGGTGACGGTGAATTACTGGCCCATATGAGCAAAAAGCACAATATTCGCGCATATGGACTGGAAATTGATCAAGAAAAGATTGCAATTGCGGTCGGTCGCGGGTTAAATATTATCCAACAAGACTTAAACTTGGGTTTAAGCCGTTTTGCAGACCAGTCTTTTGACTATGTCGTTATGGCACAAGCCTTGCAAGCGGTAGATGCACCAGATGTTTTATTACGTGATATGGTGCGCGTAGGGAAACAGGCAATCATTACATTTCCTAACTTTGCCCACTGGAAGACCCGTTCTTTCTTGGCACTGAAAGGAATGATGCCCGTTTCTGAAGCTTTGCCGTACATGTGGTATAACACACCCAATATCCACTTATGTACTTTCCGTGATTTTGAAGCACTTTGTGCGGAAAATAACATCAGAATTATTAATCGACTCGCTGTAAATGGGGATCAACAAGATAGTTTACTCAGTAAACGTCTCCCGAATTTGTTTGGTGAAGTCGCAATTTATCGAGTGAGCGCTCTATGAAAAAACTATTCTTAAGCACGACGCTACTGGTTGGACTTTTGAGCATTCAAGCTCATGCAGATTATGTTTCCCCAACCACGTCTGTTGCGAGTCAAGCTGCACAATATTCTGTTATGGATATCAATAGCTTAATTAAAGCAGCAAAAGCAGGCCAGCCTGCTGCACAGTTCTATCTTGCAACCAAGTACCAACAAGGCAAAGACATTGCTGCAGATGAACGACAGGCTTTTGCTTGGTATAAAGCTGCTGCTGATCAAGGTCTTTCGGCGGCTCAGCTGAATGTGGGACGTATGCTTGCAGATGGTCTAGGCACCAAAAAAGATGAATCTTTAGCACGTCAATACTTTGAAAAAGCAGCCAGCCGTGGTGATAACCGCGCAAGCTTTAACTTAGCCATGATGGAAGAGCAAAAGAAAAATTATATGGGTGCTTACCAATGGTATGAACTTTCAACCCGTGATGGCATGCTCGACAATAAAGTAATCACGCTTTCTGAAGGCAAGAAAACAGCCTTGGCAGCAAACTTAACCCAAGATCAAATTCGTCAAGCACGTGACCGTGCAGACAAATGGATTCAAGCTCAATAAGCTTTTATTTCCATACTCAGCACCTTCGGGTGCTTTTTTATTGCCTATCCATGAGTAGGACTTGTTAAAATAACCGCATAATTTTTAAAGCACGGATCTTTCACATGGCATCAACTGATTGGTTATCTCAAGGCACGTTAGTCCTCGCAAGCAATAACAAAGGCAAAATTGCTGAATTTGAAAAATTATTTGCAGAACTCAACTTACCTGTCGAAGTGATTGCTCAAGGTAAATTGAATATTGAAGATGCCATTGAAGATGGTTTGAGCTTTATTGAAAATGCCATCATTAAAGCACGCCATGCCTCTAAAATTTCAGGAAAACCTGCCATTGCAGATGACTCAGGGATTTGTGTTCCAGTTTTAGGTGGTGCACCTGGGATTTACTCTGCGCGTTATGCAGGTGAACACGGCGATGATGCTGCCAATAACCAAAAACTATTGGCTGAACTCAAGCCATTGCGTAAAGACGATCAAGTGATTGAAGGCATGTTTGTATGCGTTTTAGCCTTAGTACAACATGCCGATGATCCCCTTCCTCAAATTTTCCAAGGCATTTGGAAAGGTGAAGTACTCGAAGCTGCTCGCGGTGAAAATGGGTTTGGTTATGACCCACTGTTTTGGTTACCGAACTTAGGGCTCTCAAGTGCAGAAATGAGCAAAGAAGAAAAAAATAAAATCAGCCATCGTGGTCAGGCGATGCAACTGTTTAAAGCCAGTTTGAAACACTAAAATCTAGCTTTACAATAGATCCCTCTCCTCCTTTTCAAAGATCAGGATGAGGGATTCTTTATAAACTCGGAATCAAAGCATGGATCAGTAAACCATAAGCACCAATCAATATCGCACTGGCAATCGTACCTGATGCAATGTATTTCGCAGAATGTCCTGTACCTTGATAATATGTTTCTAAAGCCACAATATTTGCCGCTGGTGGCAATAAAAAGAACATCAACATAATGGCATAAGTCAAAACCACATGCGGAATGGGTAACCAAAAATACGCCACAGTACACAATAAAACGGCAATTAACATCCGACTAAAAATCAAAACGAGACTCTGTTTTAAGTCGATCCAATGAATCCTGACTTTACTGAGCCACATGCCCAAAACACACATCCCTGAAAACGTCACCAAAACTTTATTTAACTGATACAGAAACTGAATCACTGGATGATGTTCCCACAGACTTAAATCCCAAACTGACAGTAAAGCGGCGACACAAAGCGCAACTACAGGCGGAGAAAGCAGGACATTTTTTAAAATAAACTTTGGATCTTGCTTGGTTTCACTCACTGCAATTACGGCACAAATATTACCAAAAAGTGACCCTCCAATATACAAAGCGACAATCGTGCTACTGGCTTCGGGACCAAATATCGCCAAGGCAAATGGAAAACCCAACCATGCGCCATTTAAATAACTCAAGCACAGTACACGTAATTTATCTTTAAGCATGGCATAAAAGATAACAAAGAAAAAAATAGAGCTAAAAAAGCTAAATGCAATCAGCCACAGACTTCCCTCTTTGTAAAACACCATGTTGTAGATAATGACAACAGGAATCAGCAAACGTGCCAATAATGAAGCTAAAAGTGCACGAAACGATTTTAGCTTTTCGGCTCCCCAGTACCCGATCAGAAATGAAATGAGAGGAAGAATGAGCGCCATTGAGTTATTTTTTCATATAGAGAAAGGCTAAATCCTAGCACAGTCATAACGATCCAATAGGTGAAAGTTCACTTTTCTAAATGTCTTTTTATCGCATGTTGTCTTGAAACTGAAATATGACCGTCACCTCCATGTCATACAAGCCTGTTGATATAGGGAAAATGAAAAATGATGAGGAACGACCCATGGCGGGATTATCAATTTGGCATGTACTAATTTTTGCAATTGTTGTGATTCTTCTTTTTGGTACAGCCAAACTCAAAAACTTAGGTAAAGACGTTGGTGGTGCTGTAAAAGACTTTAAAAAGTCGATTCGAGATGATGAAACAGAACAGGCACAGTTAAATGAGCCAAAAACAATTGATGCTCATGTCAAAAGTACAGAAAGTACGATCAAAAGCTAAGCGAGCATTGCCATGCTAAATGTCGGTATTACAGAACTATTATGCTTCGCTATTGTTGCATTATTAGTTTTAGGTCCTGAAAAGCTACCTGAAGCGGCACGCTTTGCAGCCAAATGGTATGGCAAAGCCAAACGCTTTATCAATAGTGTTCAAACAGAAGTCGATCGTGAGCTGAAGCTTTCTGAATTTCGTCAAGAAATCCAAAAAGAAATTGAACGCATGACTGAGTTGGAACAGCGTCTACAAAAGCAGCTTGATCATCTCAGTCAATCTGCTCCAACGGTCAAAGTTGAAAATGCAATAACCTATAAATATCAGTGGCTAGCCCCTTCTCCTTTAGCCCCATTTTCAATCAACCATCTTAAACAACATGCTACACCTATGCCCAACGCAGCGAATGTACCTATCCAACCTGAATTGAAGATCGCAGTATGAATCAAGTGTCAACAAGGCCCGACTCAAGCACAGGCCAAGATGAACAATTAGAACAAATGCCTGTCATGCAGCACTTAATTGTACTGCGTAAGTACCTATTTAAAATTGTTGGTATTACCCTGTTGTTGTTTTTTTGCCTACTGCCATTTCGTAATACAACCTATCAATTGCTATCAGAGCCATTACGCCAACAACTCCCCGTCAACTCCACCATGATTGCGACAGATGTCACAGCAACATTTATGGCGCCATTTAAATTAAATTTATTTGTTGCGCTGATGTTGGCTATGCCAGTTATCATCTATTTACTTTGGTCATTTGTTCGACCCGCACTGTATGAGAAAGAGCGTTTTTTGGCCATTCCTTTGCTCGTAGGGAGTATTGCACTGTTTTATATTGGCGTAGCCTTCGCCTATTTCATTACCCTTCCAGCCATATTACATTTTTTTATCAGTGTCTCACCTGAAAGTGTTGCACCGATGACAGATATCAATAGTTATCTCAGTTTTTGCCTGAAACTTTTTTTAGTGTTTGGACTCACTTTTGAAATTCCAATTATTACCCTCATCCTGGTTTTAATTGGTGTGGTTAGCACTCAAAGTTTGGCTGAAAAGCGTCGCTTTATCGTAGTCGGATGCTTTTTCATTGCCATGTTTGTCACACCTCCTGATGCACTTTCGATGATTATGCTTGCAGTACCAATGTGGTTATTATTTGAAGTTGGTTTATTTTTCGGAAAACTATTAGAAAAAAGAAAAACTATAAGCCACTAAAGCTTAAAAAGAATCAGTTTCTCTTCTCTTTCCTCCAACACTGTATGGAGGATTTTTCATTTGTAATTTAAAGCATCATCCTATCAACTTCTGTCTTTAAATTGACCCAAAACTGTAAATAAAACGTCATTTGCGCTTCCTACAATCTAGCTCAACTTACTTACAATTATTGATATGGACTTACTATGACAGCCACAACAAATCAGCCAAGTCGTCGTGATCTTTTAAAATGGTTTGCGGGAATTCCTTTTTTACCGCTTGGGGCAATGACAACCGCAGCAGCATTAAGCGGTTGTAATGACAGCGACAACGAAACCAATGTAACACCACCAGTGACAAAACCTGCAAACTTAAAAACAGCAACATTTACAGCAATGGCAGCACCGATTGTAATTGCTGACCGTGCTAAAACTTCGGTCAGCTCAAAACTCAAAATCGACTGGGATGACTCGACCAGTTCAGAGTACCAACTCGGCTATCAAAGCTTTTTTGAAACGGGTAATACAGTGCCTAAATGGGGCGGTGGTGAAATCATTGCTGGGGGCTATTTTAATGCCAAAGGTGAAGCCATTATGGATACATCTGTTCCAAGCTCACCACGCCAATTCTTTTCAGACTGCCCAGATGGCTCATCACTGATCCATTTAGAAGGTGCTCAGGTTGAAGGTGTAAGCAATCCAGTGTTCCATGTGGTGCAATTTGAATATGCATCCCTAAACTTAGCTGGCGTGAGCGAGTATGGCAACTTACCCTCCCCAATCGCGATTTTAACGCTAGACCAAAACCAAACGACAGGCCATTTAGAGCTTAAAAAATACTTTAATGTTGATACATCGGCAGTTCATGGACTATGGATCACGTGTGGTGCAAGTCTGTCGCCGTGGAACACACATTTATCGAGCGAAGAATATGAACCTGATGCATTTGAACAAGGTATTGGCGGGCCAAGTCCAAAAGGAATCAGCAAAAACTTCTTTGGGGATGAAACAGTCGCTAAACCATATAACTATGGTCATTTACCTGAGGTGATTGTCAACAAAGATGGTAGCGGTAGCATTGTAAAACACTTCTGCATGGGGCGTATCTCGCATGAGCTTGTACATGTTATGCCTGATAACCGTACCGTGATTATGGGCGATGACTACACCAACGGCGGTTTCTTTATGTTCATTGCCGATGTCGCAAAAGATTTGTCGGCTGGTAAGCTTTATGTCGCTCAATATGTATCTGAACTGACAGAGAGTAGTACAGGTCAAATCAAATGGATTGAACTTGGTCATGCAACCAGTCAAGAAATTGAAAACATGGTCAATGTTAACAATATTCAACCTAGCGATATTATGGAAAGTTTAACCACCAATCCAAATGACACGTCATACACCGAAATTATTTTAGCCAAGAAGAAACTTTGGGTAAAAGTAAAACCAGGTATGGAAAAAGCAGCAGCCTTCCTTGAAACCCACCGTTATGCAGCACTCAAAGGAGGCAGTATGGCCTTCACCAAGATGGAAGGCACCACCATCAACATTAAGGATAAAGTGGCATATTCTGCTTTAGCCAACATTCAAGATTCAATGATCAAAGACAATGCGGCATGGGTTGCTGCGCACAATGTTTCATTTACGAAAAAAATCACCGCAGGTGGCGTGCTGGCACATGATTTAACAACAGGACAGAACACAACCGATGGTCAACCAATCGACAGTGAGTGGGTTCCACATCAATCTAAAATGTTATTGATGGGTGAAGACATCACAGTAGATAGTTTAGGCAACACTGCAAATCCAGATAAAATCGCAAGCCCTGACAACTTAAAGTTCTCTGAAACGCTACGTACGTTGTTCATTGGTGAAGACAGTGGGAACCACCCAAATAACTTCCTATGGGCATATAACGTTGATACCAAAGCAGATCCTGTACGTTTACTCTCGACCCCTGCTGGTGCAGAGTCAACTGGTTTACATGCGGTAGACTCTGTGAATGGTTGGACTTATATCATGAGCAATTTCCAGCATGCGGGTGATATGAAGAGCTTATCAGCAGATTTGAAAGCCGCAACCTTAGCCAATTACAATAATGGCTATAGTGCAAGTGTGGGTTATTTAACAGCAGACTTGATGCCATCTATTGAAAAGAAAAAGACTGAAACCAAAGCCTCTTAAAACCGACCTTAAAAAAATGCCGACAACGAGTCGGCATTTTTTAAGTCTTAACGACTACCCTCTGCTCAGTAATAAGCCCTTTCAACTCGCCCTGTTGCTGCTTTTCCAGCCAAGAGCAATGTTCATGAGTCATGCGCAGGAAGTTAGAGCAACGTGTGCCATAAATTGGGCTTTGAATAAAAGTCGAAGACAATAACTCCTCCATGTCCTGACTAATCCCCGTTTGTGGTAACAAGTCGGGGATAATCTTACGCTCATCTTCCAAAATATCCCATGCAGCCATCTCCACATCACTTTGTAAAATATGACTTTGTTGCAACATTGGTAAAAACTCTTGAGTAAAGCGTTTGCGTAAATGTTTGGTCTTCTCCCAATGTTCGGTCATTAAACCATTTGACACTACATATACGCCTTTAGGCAAAATCTGTGGTGCCTCACCACGATTACTCATATAAACAGCTTGATGACGATCCCCCATAAACAAGTTAAAGCCCGCATAGTCACATTGTTGTTTCTCTAAGTCTTGTGCAAAACGAATTGGCGTTTGTTCCGACTCTAAAAAAGATTGAATCAAATGCCCACGAGATGTGGGATAACTGGTTTGATCACGACCATCACGAAAGTTAGTCAAAACCGCCCAGCGCCCTGTGGGTGTAATACCCATCCACGTACCACCAGACTGCAAATCTTGCCCTGCAATAATCGGACTATTTTCCCACTGTTTTAAAGGACTCGAAGGACGCTGATAGAACTCATCTCGATTTGAAATCAAACACAATGGCAGATCATCCAAGACCTGCCATGCAATTGCCACAATGCACATAAACGATACTCATCATCTTTACACATTGAATGTACAACATTTTTCATCTCTTTCAGCTAAAATCTGTTCAAAACATAATGACTAGGAATATGCATGCTGACCTATCCAAATATTGACCCCGTCGCAATAGCACTTGGCCCTTTACAAGTCCATTGGTACGGACTGATGTATTTATTGGCCTTTTTGTTTGCTTGGGGACTGGCAAGCTATCGCGCTAAAGAGCGTGGCTGGACACCCGACATGGTCTCTGATCTGATTTTTTACGGTGCTCTCGGTGTAGTGATTGGTGGTCGTGTCGGTTACGTCCTCTTTTATGGTTTTGAGCAGTTCCTTGCCAATCCGATTTGGCTATTCCAAGTCTGGACAGGCGGCATGAGTTTCCATGGCGGCTTCTTAGGTGTAATGCTTGCCATGCTGTTCTGGTGTAAGAAGTACGCCATGACATGGTTCCAAACCCTCGACTTCATTGCTCCCTGTGTACCTACAGGTCTTATGTTTGGACGCTTTGGTAACTTTATTGGTGGGGAACTCTATGGACGCCCTGTAAGCGACCCGAACTTTGCGCTCGGCATGATCTTTCCAACCGACCCATTACAACTGGTTCGTCACCCCTCTCAACTCTATCAAGCCTTTTTTGAAGGCTTACTGCTGTTCATCGTCTTGTGGTGGTTCAGCTCAAAACCACGTCCACGTATGGCTGTGTCTGCCCTCTTCCTGATTGGTTATGGTATAGCGCGTTTCATCGTCGAATTCTTCCGGGAACCAGACAATGGTCAACTGTTCATCGCATGGATGAGTAAAGGTCAGTTCCTTAGCCTACCAATGATCTTGGTCGGAATCTGGATGATGTGGTATGCCTACCAAAAGAAAATCTATGATTGGGGTCCACAAAAGAACAATGGTTAATTAACCGCTATGATTCAATATTGGGGGCATCATCGCCCCCTTTTTTATGGCTAAATTATGCTAAAGTGGTGCTTATCTCAGTTTAAAATACATCATCCCCATGCTTGAATTTTGGTTTAATCCCTCGATTTCTGTTCTAAAAAAATTATTTATTTTTGTCGCGATTGCGATCGTAACAGGCCTATTGTATTGGATGGAACCATTGCGTCTTGATGCAGTCTTGATGTTCTTGGGCACAGGGATTATTTTTCTGATTTGTCGTTATTGTAAAATTCATTTTGCAGGGAAAAATCCTACAGGTTTTTTATATCGCTTACTCACATGGATTCCGATTGCTCTACTCTTAGCATTGATTTTTATGAATATTAAAGATGGCGAGCTCCTTATTCCTGGTGCACAAGGTGTGGGCTTTATGGCATTAGGTATTTGCTTATTCTCACCCTTATCTCTTTTGCATAACAACACTGCATCTGAGTCCAAATAAACCATGTTGAATTTTTGGTATTCTGAACGCTGTACCCGTCAAATTAAACTGATCGTGTCTATTGCAACTTGTGTGATGATTTTTATGGCAGCACAAATTCAGCAGCTTGGCACGATTTTTATTGGTTTGAGTCTAGTGATTGGTATTACAACGCATCTGTTACGCCTTATCCCATTGAGAATGGTACCAGATCACCCTTATCGTGAAGGTTTTTCACGCTTAGTGACATTCTTTCCCGTCATTGCACTGATTTGCTTAATCGGCTATTTACCTCATCAGCATAAAATCGTGCTTGCGCTTCAGTGTATCGGCTTTAGCGGAATTGGTTTATTTTTAGTGTCAATCTATGCACAACGCGAAAGAAGATTTTAAGCAGAATATTGGAGGGATATTTATATCCTTTAATCCATTCGATAGTAGCTATAGTTCACATTCTGATTACGGTAAACTGCATAACCACTTTGTTTAAAGTCTGAAACCCAGCCATTACCTGAATAAGCGGCAATATGTCCATAACGATTTTTTGCAGTCCGGTCAATAATATAGATATCGCCTTTTTTAGGCTGATCAAAAGACAGGTTGATTTTGCGGTAGCCAATACTGGTTAAGGTTCTCCCCCAATCCGCCGCAGCAACAGGATGATTTTTAAACTGAGCACCCGCAGACTCTAGACCTAAGCGAATGCTTTTCGCACATTTCTGAGTACTGGTTTGACGAGTAATATTTTTTAGAAACCCCGTAAATTTTTCAATATCTACGCGTTGATTACTATTGATTGCTCTTTCTCTTGCCTTCTTCGAGGTCAGGATTTCAGAAGCTGTAACGTTTCTCTCTGACTGGGAACGTATTATGATATTGGTTTGCGCAGGCGCATAGACTTCGTTCATATTCACGTTTTGATCATAAGGCATACTAAAACCAACACTCCTCCCAATCATCAGGGTCTTACATCTTTTCGAGTTGGAAATACTAACCGCTCAGCATTGAACTTTCATGTTCTAAATGTAATATTTTTTTTCAAAGAACCAAGCCACTTTTCTAAAGTTCTATTTTCACTGTATTTTTTGAAATAAAGATTCATTTAAAAAATTAATTATCAAACAATCTATCAGTTAAAAGTCTCCTGTGGGCTATCATTTTTCGCTCAAATTTCCTGCATATTGAACTCTATATAGATCCAAATGAGTACGTCTTGCGGCACAAAAATAGCTATATTCTTTGGTTTCAACCCTGAAGAAAACCTCACATTGAAGCATCAGAATCCTTTTTAATGGCAAAAAGTGAAGCATGCCAAAACAGCAAATAATCGCACTAAGCTCAAATCCCGCGAAGTTCCATCCTCAGTAAAAAACAGCTAGAATGCGCATAAGTGATTACCCAAAAATATGAGAGAAATATGCGTCAATATTTGGACCTTTTACAACACATCCTCGACAACGGTGGCGACAAAGGCGACCGTACTGGTACGGGAACGCGGTCTGTCTTTGGTCATCAAATGCGCTTTGATCTTTCTAAAGGCTTTCCTTTATTAACCACTAAAAAAGTGCACTTTCGTTCGATCGTAATTGAACTGTTGTGGTTTTTAAAAGGGGATACCAATGTTCAGTATTTAAAAGACCATAAAGTTTCTATTTGGGATGAATGGTCTACCGCAGAACAAACTGCACGTTTCGGTCGCCCAGAAGGCGAATTAGGGCCTGTCTATGGTCATCAATGGCGTAACTTCGGCGCAACGAAAAAAGCCGATGGTCTATATGAACAAGATGGTTTTGACCAAATTACTTGGTTAGTGAATGAAATTAAGACCAATCCCAATTCACGCCGTTTGATTGTATCGGGTTGGAATCCACAAGAAGCAGGGCAAGTTGCTCTTCCTCCGTGCCATACCCTCTTCCAGTTTTTTGTCCATAACGGCAAACTGTCTTGTCAGCTCTATCAGCGCAGTGCAGATGTATTTTTAGGTGTGCCTTTTAATATTGCCAGTTATGCGCTCCTTACCCACATGATCGCGCAAGTCTGTGGTTTAGAGGTTGGTGACTTTGTCTGGACGGGTGGTGATACGCATTTGTATACCAACCATTTTGAGCAAGCGAAGCTTCAGTTAAGCCGTGACCCTTTAGGACTGTGCCAACTGCAACTCAATCCAGAAGTTAAAGATATTTTCGACTTCAAGTTTGAAGATATTGAAATCGTTGGTTATGAGTCGCACCCAGGGATTAAAGCTCCTGTTGCTGTTTAAACAGACTCATTGAATCTCGCTCAATCAGCGAGATTCGCATTTATAAAGAGATATTCTTCCTCTGCTTGAGGAAAAATAAATAATAAAACTTCACATTCGAGCACCTTATGGCCTTTCAAAACTTAGAAGTTGTACATGTCGTTGCCATGGATCAACAGCGTTGCATTGGTAAAGGCAATGACCTGCCTTGGCACATTTCCGCTGACCTCAAACACTTCAAAGAAATTACGCAAGGTGGTGTCGTCATCATGGGACGTAAAACACTGGAGTCTATGGGGCGTGTTTTACCTAAACGTGTCAATTGGGTGATTACTCGCGACAGCACTTGGTCATTTGAAGGAACCAAAGTGGCATATAGTATCGAAGAGGCTTTAACACAAGCTGTTGCGGATGTTCAAGCATCAGAAAAGCCGAATAGCCTTTACATCATTGGAGGTGGTGAAATTTTTAAACAAACCATCGACATTGCTGATCGTTTAGAACTCACGCATGTTGAGCTCAATGTGCAAGGTGATGCGTACTATCCTACCATTCCGTCAACATTTAAAAAAGTCGCGTCAGAACAACATATTGATGACAAAACAGGGATTGCATTTGAGTTCGCAACCTATCAAAAATAAAGCATATTCTTCTTGCTAAAACATGATGCAGAACATGACAAATAAAGAATTTTGGCGAACGCTAGGTTTTGGATTAATTCACACCCTGTTTAGTATTTTTGTTTTGCTCAGTTCTATTTGGCTATGTTTTGCACTTTGGATTCAAGAGCCTTTCGGCTGGCTCATTAGTCGTATTTTGATTGGAACATGGATTGCTTTTGCACTCAGCGTATTAGGCATCTACATTAGTCACAACTTTTTTGGCCGCCGCCGCGATATTGTTATTTATATTCTTAGTTTTTTACTGAGCTTATCTTGGTATTTTGGTTTAGAGGCCCGCCAAGATCGTGACTGGAACCCAGAAGTCGCTAAAATTTTGTCCTATGAAAAACAAGGCGACCTTGTCACCTTACACAATGTTCGTAATTTCACTTGGCATTCAGATGGCTCATATACTGAACAGTGGGATACACGTAGTTTTGATTTGAATCAAATTACAGGTGTCAACATCATCACCTCCTACTGGATGGGACCGCAAATCGCGCATACTCTCGTCAGTTTTGACTTTGCCAATACTGCACCACTCACATTTTCTATTGAAATTCGTAAAGAAAAAAATGAAGAATTTTCAGCCATCGGTGGTTTTTTTAGAAAATATGAGTTGAGTTTAATCGCCTCAGACGAACATGATATTGTGTATACCCGCAGTAATATTCGTCATGAACAGGTTTATTTTTTTCCCATTCGCCTTGGACAGTCTGAAAGCAAAGCACTGTTCGCCGAGTATTTACGTAAGGTGGATGAGTTAGCCGAACATCCTAAATGGTATAACACCCTCACCAGTAATTGCACAACCTTGGTGTTTGATATGGTTCAAGCCATTTCCCAAGAGCAATGGCCAACAGACTATCGTATTTTAGCCTCGGGTTATTTGCCGAATTATCTATATGATTTAGGGGCGATCAGCCCACAATGGGATATGAAAACGTGGTATCAAAAAGCCCATATTAATCCACGTGTAAACAGTCATACACCTTTAACCAGTTCACAGTACTCTCAACTGATCCGCCAAGGTTTACCTGTTGACCAAACAGGTAAATAGATACAACCAAAAGTCATCAAGTTAAAACTAGCAATTCAAAACAAAATTTGCTTTGATAGTTCTCAGCATACATCACAATAAGAGTCTGACCCATGTTAAAAAAACTGATTGCAAGCAGTCTTTTAGCGAGTAGCTTAATTATGTCTGGCTGCCAAACTACACCTGCCCCATCCGATACCATTGAAATAGCCAATATTCAACAACTCCAGCAAAGGGCTTGGATTTTGACACAGATTGGCAATACTGAAATTAAAACAGCGCCAAATGAACGTAACATCCCAAGCCTTCAATTTTCAGCAGATAACCGCATCAGCGGGGCAGATGGCTGTAATCGTATTATGGGTAGCTATACCGTAGGACGCGATACGCTCACCTTGAGCCAACTCGCAACTACACGTATGGCTTGTTTAAACAACAGTACAGTTCCACAACAATTTCAGGAGGCACTTGCAAAAGTGACTCATTACCAAGTGTTTGGCAAGACGCTGAAACTACTCGATCGACATGGCAACTTGTTGCTACAGTTTGGTTCAGCGATTCAACCACGTTAAATCGTTGCTAAGAAAAGCCTGTAAACACAGGCTTTTTTAATCCGTAGCGAACAACATTGTAGTGAACCAATCTGCCCTGATATCAACAGATATAAACACAATTAGGATTTTAAAATGCAACAGGCACTTTTTGGCGGTGGATGTTTTTGGTGTGTAGAAGCTGTGTATTTAGAGCTTCAAGGCATACATAAAGTGACCAGTGGTTATGCAGGTGGACATACCAATAACCCAACCTATGAAGACATTTGTCGTGGCGATACCAATCATGCAGAAGTCATTTTGATTGACTTTGATGAAACGCAAATCAGCTATGCGCAATTGCTCGATGTGTTTTTTGCCACCCATGACCCAACAACACTTAACCGTCAAGGTAACGATATTGGAACACAATACCGTTCTGTCATTTATTATTTTGACGATGTTCAACGTGCTGTAGCGGAACAGGCGATTGCTGACTTAAAAGCTGAAGGTCTCGATATTGTAACGGAACTCAGCCCAGTACCAACCTTCTATGCCGCAGAGGATTATCATCAGAATTTTTATGCACGGAATCCATCCCAAGGTTATTGCAACTTTGCTATCCCCCCAAAACTCATGAAACTCCGTTCTAAGTTTCAGGCTTTATTGAAAGACAGCAAATAACTCAATAACTGACCATAAAAAAAGCGACTTCAAGAGTCGCTTTTTTTATCATCTACATTTTTAGTTATCGCTAACAAAAGCAATATCTGCCAGTCCAGCCTCACTTGCACGAGACATCACTTGCGCGACCATATCGTAACGAGATTCTTTATCTGCACGAAGTTGAACTGTTGGCTTGGTTTCTAACGCACCCGCTTCATTAAAGCGAGTTTGCAGCTCTTCCAAGCTAATCACTTGATTATCCCAAGCCACTTCACCCTTCGCATTAATACTAACAGTAATCGCTTTAGGCGGCGGGTCGATAATATCCGCTGTCGTTTTTGGTAAAGTTAATGGAATTGATGGGTTGGCAACGGTCGCTGTCACCAAAAAGATGATCATCAATACCAACATAATGTCGATCAGCGGAATGAGGTTCATCTCATTCATGCCAGCATCGTTATCGTCACCCAATTGAAAAGCCATTAAGCTTGACCTCCAACTAAACCTGATTGAGTTGTTTTCGCCTCAGCACTTGCTGGTGCTGAATCTTGCTGCAACATAGTGTCAATCAACAAACCATGAGCTTGATCTTGAAGTTCATGTGCTAAGGTACGGTTCACACGTGCGCAGATGTTGTACGCTAATACAGCAGGAATCGCAACAGCCAAACCTAAGCCCGTCATAATCAGTGCTTCGCCCACAGGTGTTGCCACTTGTGCTAAGCCTGCTTGACCGCTTTTACCGACTGCAACAAGGGCATGGAAAATCCCCCATACGGTCCCGAACAAACCAACGAAAGGCGCAAGTGATGCGATAGTTCCTAAAATAGAAACCCCTTTCTCAGCATTTGCTTTTTCTGCAGAAATCTGACGAAGCAAAGCTTGTTCAGCAACAGCTTTGCGTTGATCAAAGTTTAGTGTAGCAATCTTTGATTTTAACTTAGCTAAAGCCTGTGAAAGTTGAGCATAAGCTTGTTGTTTCAATTGACGTGTACCCATAATACGTAAAACAAAAATGGTCCACGTTGCAATCGACATTGCCAACAAGATGAAATACAGTGTTTTACTGACTGCATCAGCATGTTG
Source organism: Acinetobacter sp. TUM15064 (assembly GCF_008980265.1). Taxonomy (NCBI): domain Bacteria; kingdom Pseudomonadati; phylum Pseudomonadota; class Gammaproteobacteria; order Moraxellales; family Moraxellaceae; genus Acinetobacter; species Acinetobacter sp. TUM15064. Next base: position 69,722 of record NZ_BKFU01000008.1, read on the forward strand.
CCAATAAACTGAAAAGTTCATACTCGAACTCCTGATAAAGTTAGCGTTTTGTATTCAATTCTAAATCAAATGGTTGTACGGCCCGAATTGGGTAAGCCACACCATTCTCTTTATAAGGTTTAAACTTAGCGCCTTTGACAGCTCTTAAAATCTTTTCATCTAAAGCAGGAACGCCACTTGAACGCGTAATGCGGGCACTTACAATGACCCCTTTCTCATTTGCTTCAATCTGTACGACTACTTGACGGTTTTCACCTTGTAAATCTTGATTACTATAAACTGGTTTTGGAGAGCGGCTCCATTGCACACCTGAACCACCAATCGACACCGACTTAGGTGAAGTATCAGCAGGTTCAGCTTGCGTGACAGGTTTCGCTTGTTCTGGTTGTACGACAGGTTTTTCGACTTTTTTCTCTGAAATGGTCGTGGTAACTGTCGGCTTAATAGGAGTCTCTGTTGGTTTAACAACAGGTTTGACTACTTCCGCCTTTTTAACTTGTTGAACCTTTTCTACCTTTTTCGGTGGAGTCGGTTGTGGTTTTTCCACAATCTTCACTTCCTTCGGCTTAGTCGGTTCCTTTTTAGGTTCTTCCTTCGGCTTAGGCGGTAGCGGTTTTGGTGGTTCTTGAATTTTAACGAAACGAACCTTCATGGGTTCTTTTTCGATGGGTCTGAGTTCAGGAGCTTTCATGTGGCTCACCGCCCACAATACACCCATATGCCCCACCACAACCGCAACCAAAGCAGCAACAACTTTCTTTTTCATGGGGTTAGGTGTTTGCATAGGAGAAGTAACTGTTGAACTCATTAAAATCTGTTACCTAATTTAAGCTTAGCAGAGACATTGTCGGTTTCCACTATCATGCTTATCGGTTAGTACAATAAAGTAGCGCAATGATAAATGAGAAGTGTTTTCATTTGCAACTATTAATTTATCACTTTTTATGGTTTTTTCGAATAAAACAAAAGCAAAAAAGGCATACTTAATGTATGCCTTTCCTCATCATGTCCGCAATCTATTTTTATTGGAAAACGACTGTTTTGTTACCATCCACAATAATACGGTCTTCTAAGTGCCATTTCACTGCACGTGCCAAGACATTACGCTCAACATCCTGACCTAATTCACGTAATTGATCTACCGTAAAGTCATGATTTACACGTTCTACGTCTTGTTCGATAATTGGGCCTTGATCCAAATCCGCAGTAACATAGTGCGCAGTTGCACCAATCAGTTTGACACCTTTTTCATGTGCTTGCTTATATGGATTTGCCCCCACAAAAGCAGGAAGGAAGGAATGGTGAATATTGATTACTTTCATTTCCCACTTTGCCACAAACTCTTCATCTAGAATTTGCATATAACGCGCAAGTACCAATAAATCGTTACCCTGCATTAATTGATCTATTTCTGCATAAGCTTCGCGTTTATTGTCTTTGGTCACAGGCACCACTTCAAATGGAATACCAAAGTTTTCAACGGCTTCACGTAAAGTCTCGTGGTTAGAAACCACTTTGGTAATTTCACAAGGTAAACCACCGCGTGAATGTCGCCATAAGAGCTCCAATAAGGCATGGTCGACTTTAGAGACCAAAATCCCAACTTTCTTGACATCACTCACTAGCGCCAAACGCCATTGCATTTCATAACGCTCTGCAACATTTGCAGCAAAGGTTTGGGTGATACTTTCTTTACGCGACTGCAAATTGTCTAGTTCAAACTCAACACGCATGAAGTAACGTCCGCCCTGAGCTTCGGTCGCGTATTGATCAAGCGCAGTAATATTCGCGCCTTGATGATACAAAAAGCTCGATACAGCTTGCACGATCCCTGGCTTATCTTCACAAGTAATCAGTAACCGTGCTGTGTTAGCAGTTGTCATATTCATGTCAGTTTAAATCAGTAAAATGAAAATCAAGCCGAGTATTCTAGCGCTTTTTACTCGGCTGTCAAAACACCTTATGGCTTATCATCTGATTTAAATGCGGCCAAACTCGAAAACAGCTCCGAAGGTCCCATGGTATCTAATAAACGCTCATAGGTTTCACGACTCTCACCACGTAAATATGCCCCTTCTAAGAACACCATTTGACGTAGCGCTTGCCAGACCCACTTTTCTTCTAAATGGTTTGAGTCAGTAATATGCCCTGACATATAAAGGAAGTTAGTCCAGTTGGTCAGTACAATCCATAAATTGATAATTAAGGCTTCAATTTCAGAGGCCGTCATTTGCATGAGACCTGCATCCACAAAGGCTTGATAAATCTTTTGCCCTTGCTGCATTACTTGCCCTGCAAAACGCGGGTACATCTTACGAAAATCTTCATTATTTTCAACCAAATGATAGACATCACGATGTAAAAAGCGATATGCCCACAATTGGCTACTTAATACCTGAAAATAACGAATTTTATCATTCGCATCCAATGCTCGGTCATCAGGAAGTGCAAGCATTTGCAAGGTCTCACCCTGATATTGCTCCATTAACTCTTTGATAATTTCACTTTTATTACGAAAGTGATAATACAAATTGCCTGGACTCATATTCAATTCAGCAGCAATATGGTTAGTCGTAACAGAACGTTCTCCACGCTCGTTAAAAAGCTGCAAGCTGAGCTGCAAAATACGTTCTTTGGTTTTCAACGTTTTAGTTTGGGACATCCTAAAATAACCATTCATTCAGTGCATTAGAAGACTAACACATAAAGTAACTTGACTAATTAGAGTAATTGCTCTAAAAATTAAACATAAATTGAAATGTGAAATGGTAGTGCGGTATGAACAGTCAAACAAAAACAACTTCATTGACACCACATTCTTATGATATTCAGCATCTGCATGATGTGCTTGAACAGCAAAAGTACGCTTATTTACGCTACCCACTGCCAACTGCAAAAGAGCGTATTGACCGTCTAGCACGACTTAAGCGTATCTTAGTTAAGTATCAAGATCAATTTGCAGAGGCAATTAATCAAGACTACGGCAACCGTTCAACCAGCGAGACTAAAATTGGCGAATTACTGACGTGCCTTGAGCATATTAAATATTATAGCAAGCATTTGAGCTCATGGATGAAACCATCGAAACGTCATGTTTCAATCATTCACCAACCAGCAAAAGCGTGGGTGCAGTATCAACCTTTAGGGGTGATCGGCATTATTACCCCATGGAACTATCCTCTATTACTCTCGATTGGACCCCTGATTTGTGCTTTGGCTGCAGGCAACCATGCCATGATCAAAATTTCTAGCTCATCGGCTAATTTTGGTCGTATTCTTGAAAAAGCGCTCTCTGAAGCCTTTCCTCAAGAGTTAGTTTCAGTGACCAATGGCGGGGGCGCAGTCTCCGATGCATTTTGTCGTTTAGCTTTTGACAAACTGATTTTCACAGGTTCAACCAATGTCGGTAAAACGGTCATGGCTGCTGCGGCTGAAAATCTGGTACCGCTGATCTTAGAGCTTGGCGGTAAGTCACCCGTATTAGTGCATCCTTCTATTCATTTAAAAGATGTTGCGCAACGTATTGCTGCAGGCAAACTCTGGAATGCAGGTCAAACTTGCGTGGCACCTGACTATATGTTCTTGCCTAAAGGTAAAACAGCAGAGTTCATTGATTACTTCCAAGCATGCGTAGAAGAAATGTACCCAGACATTCTGCATAATCCTGACTATACCTCGATTATTAATGCACGGCAGTACAATCGCTTACAAGGCTATCTTGAAAATGCCCGTGTACAAGGTGCACAAGTGATTGAAATCAATCCAGCCAATGAAATATTCACAGAGACACGTAAAGTCCCCCCTACCTTGCTAACAGGGGTCACGCCTGAAATGCGCATTATGCAAGAAGAGATCTTTGGCCCGCTGCTTCCCATCATGGAATATGATCAAATAGACGATGTTATCGAGTTTATTAATAGCCGTCCGCGTCCACTTGCTTTATACTACTTCGACTTTGATCAGGCGCGTGCAGATTATGTTGCACAGCGTACTCATTCAGGGCATTTCGGACAAAACACGGTTTTAACCCATGTCGCACAGGACGATTTACCATTTGGTGGTGTCGGTGCATCAGGTATGGGGAAATATCATGGTCCAGAAGGTTTCTTCAGTTTGTCGCATGAACGGTCAGTGATGTCGAATCCCAAGTTATATAGCTTGAAGTTCATTCTTCCGCCGTTTAACAAGCCAATTCACAAGTTGATTTCAAAGACCCTTCTTCGTTAAATGATCAAGGCATGATCTATCACACTCGATCATGCCTAGTTTTAATGAAAATCGCTTGTCTTTTAAGCGCATTTTTGGTATAAAACGCCCCTTGAATGATTTCATCCGTTTACTTTTAATGACTAGCCGCACAATCGGTGCTGTCTAGCAATGGAGTTCACCATGTCTAAGGTTTGCCAAGTTACCGGCAAGCGTCCAGTCGTTGGCAACAACGTCTCGCACGCCAATAACAAAACCAAACGCCGGTTCGAGCCGAACCTGCATCACCACCGTTTCTGGTTAGAAAGCGAAAAACGTTTTGTACGTCTTCGCCTAACTACAAAAGGTATGCGTATTATCGACAAATTGGGTATCGAAAAGGTTGTTGCTGACCTACGTGCTCAAGGTCAAAAGATCTAAGGAGTCTGAACCATGCGTGATAAAATTCGCCTAGTTTCTACTGCTGGTACAGGTTATTTCTATACCACAACTAAGAACAAACGTACTATGCCGGAAAAAATGGAAATCAAAAAATTTGATCCAAAAATCCGTCAACACGTAATCTTCAAAGAAGCTAAAATTAAATAATTTTAGTTTTTTGGAAAAAACGACCTGTATCAGGTCGTTTTTTTTTGCTTTTTTTTCATTCGACTTGTTAAACTTTTAATCTCTTTTGGCACCGTTTGTGCTTTGCTTATTTTTCACCCTTAACTTTTTTGCTTAAGGAGTTTTTAGTGCCTCATGACGTAGATCTCATTATATTACTTGCTGTTGGCTTTGGGCTTGCGCTCATTTTCGGCTATCTTGCCGTACGCTTACGCCTCCCTCCACTCATTGGCTATCTGATTGCCGGTATTATCATCAGCCCCAACACCCCTGGTATTGTCGCAGACATGCATCTAGCGAACCAGTTGGCTGAACTTGGAGTTATGTTCCTCATGTTCGGTGTGGGCATGCACTTCTCTCTGAATGATCTATTACAAGTTCGACGCATTGCCTTACCTGGTGCAATTTTACAAATTGCTGTGGCAACTCTACTTGGTATAGGTGTCAGCATGCTCTGGGGGTGGAGCTTTGGTTCTGCACTGGTTTTTGGTCTCAGTTTATCCTGCGCAAGCACAGTGGTATTACTCAAAGCCCTAGGAGATCGCGGTCTACTCAATTCAGTTAACGGTAAAATCGCTGTTGGCTGGCTTTTGGTTGAAGATCTAGTCATGGTCTTGGTACTGGTTTTATTACCTGCAACAGCGGTCTTACTCGGTGGTGAAGCTTTTGCAGGCAGTGAAAATACCAACATTTGGCTTACCCTCGGCACCACCCTACTTAAAGTGGCTGGCTTTATCGCTTTTATGCTGATCATCGGGAAACGTCTGGTTCCAATGATCATGCAGTTCGTCGCTCGCCTTGGTTCACGTGAGCTCTTTACCTTAACCGTAGTGGCTGCCGCGGTATCCATTGCTTTCGGTGCTTATAAAATTTTTGGTGTTTCCATGGCGCTGGGTGCTTTCTTTGCAGGGATGGTCGTCAAAGAATCTGACTTTAGCCATCGTGCAGAAGAGGAAACTCTCCCTCTACGTGAAATTTTTGCCATTTTGTTCTTTGTTGCAGTGGGCATGTTATTTGACCCACGCATCTTAGTAGAACAACCTGTGCATGTGCTTGCTGTCGTTGCCATTATCATGATTGGCAAAACCATTGCAGCTATGGCACTGGTGCTCTTCTTCCGCTATCCCATCAATACAGCTCTCACTGTAGGGGCTTCACTGGCACAGATCGGAGAATTTTCCTTCATCTTGGCAACGCTTGGGGTTTCACTCAAACTTCTGTCTTTAGAAGGACAAAACCTGATATTGGCAGGCGCTTTGATCTCCATCACTTTAAACAGTTTTGTGTTCTCTGCCATTGAGCCTGTACAACGTTGGATTCGTGAACGCTCTCATTTAGCCCGCTTACTGGAACGTAGTGGGGATCCACTAGCAATGTTGCCTGATGAAGTCTCACAGGACTACTTACGTGACCAAGTGGTGATTGTTGGGCATGGTGAAGTGGGACGTCGTATTACCAAACAGTTAATGGCCGAAGACATTAAAGTGGTGATTGCGGAAGAAAACCGTGAAATTGTAGAGAACCTCCGTGAGAAAGGCATTGCGGCTGTTTCTGGTATAGCAACCGATCCTGGAGTACTGATTCAAGCCCATATTCAACATGCGCGCCTGTTGGTACTTTCTCCAATGGATATTTTAGATATTCATAAGATCGTAGATATTGCCAAAACTCTCAATCCTGAGATTCAGGTCTTGGTGTGTGCAGAAAGTAAAGAAGAAGCCGAAGTAATTCGTCGTGACAACATTGGTGAAGTGTATTTTGCCAAAGAAGAAATGGCAAAAAATATGAGCAATCATATTTTAAATCAAATTCAGATTGCGCATCATCAGGCACCCACCCACTAAAGAACAAACACGAGATACAAAAAAAACGCACTGTTCAGTGCGTTTTTTCTTATTCAGTTTAGCTCAAGAACTGTGGTTTTTCGTCTACAACTTCAGCTTGCCACTCACCCACTTGCTTTTCAAGTAAGGCGTATAAAGCCGCTTGCACCATATGCTGTGCAACCACAGTTGCTTGATCACCCAATAGGGCTTTAACTTCATCATTAAATTGTATCGTGACTAAAGGCGCACTTTCAGAACCTGCGTTACGTAGTGCCAATTCGCCACCTTCAAGTTGAACCAATTCCAAAATGGCCTCTTGATTTCCAAATAATTCTTTCAACTGTTCTATAGACATATTTCCTCCATGTTCAACATGGTGGCAAAGGCAGTTGCACTTTGCTTCGCTTAGACTTATTGATATAAGGACAAATTTTCAAACTTCAAGCGCTGGTCATCGCTTTTAGAACTCGACCATCTCATTCCGGAAGCCATCAATCAAAGCCGTCAAGTCGCGGTGCCACTCTCTTAGAATTTTGGTATCAGGTAACCATGCTTGCGGTGTTTGCGTCACTTTAATGATCAAGTTCGATGATGTTTCAGACTCTGGTTCAGGACTCGTTGGTTCTGGCGCATACTGGCATAAACGATAAGCACGCTTTAACTCTGCGATAAACCCTTCTTTTGATAACTGCTGCAACACCGTTACCTCAGGTGAAACTTGTCCTTTAACTGCCATTTGTTCCTCAATAGATTTCAAGGTCGGGTTAAAGTCATTTAAGCGGTAGTATCTTACCAATTCCTGTAAAAAGGCCAGTACAGCACCGTGTAAATGAAAGACGGCTGCTTCACGGTGCGCCTGCGCTTGCTGCACATGATCGTTCTGCTCAGCTTGTTGACAGGCAAGGCGAGCAAAATAGAGTTTTTGATTGGTACGATCTGCATGATAGCGGGCAACACGGGTCATGAATGGTGTTCCTAATGTTTGGCGTTTTTTACAAAGCCAAGATTAAACTTTATGCACAGCAGTGCATAATGAAAATTATGCATGATCTATTTCAATAAAATAAATCTTTCTTTTGGCCATAGCGGGAGTCTGGACAAGCATTGGACGTACATTACTTAATACCCAAGCCCAATATCCTTCGTCCCAATATGATGCCTTAGCCACTTCAAGCTCATCCTCTTTCCACGGATGAATCGCCTCAACATCGACCATAGCCACAGCATATCCTAACTCTTCATCACCCTCTTGTGTCAAATAATGCTGATTTTCAACAATCAATAAATCTTTCAACGGCAAATGTGTAGGGCGCCAAGAACGTATTTCTAAAGTCTTTTTTCCTTGTACAATGTATTGCCCCATCGGAGCAACAATAGATAATGCTGGGTAGATTTTTTTCATGCTTGACTCAATAAAAAAGGAGCATCAATTGCTCCTTCATACTTATGCTTCTGGCTTCTCAGGCTTATCTTCCGCCTGTTTCACACGAATACCGCTACCATGCAAACGCAATGTGTTTAAGCCTTTAATAGCTTTAATCGCCTCACGTGCATGTGGCATGTCCACAAAAGCGAAACCTTTCGATTTACCTGTAGCCACATCCAACACTAAAGTACATGATGCAACTGTGCCGTATTGTTTAAACAACTCAAGTAATTCTGCTTCTGTTACTGTACGTTCTAAACTACGAACTAAAATTTTCATTCAACAACCTTCAAAAATAGGCAAAATCATCAAAAAGCAATCGCCTACGCTACTTTCTGAACATTGCACAACAAATACCACAATGTAATCAGTTTAGTTTAATCGAGATTAATCCCAAAATCTAAATTAATCGACTGTCGTTCAATCAGTGCACTTTTAACGGTTTGCTGACGGGGCTTATGATGGGTTTCCATCGTACATAAATTCCGAGTCAAATCGTTCAAAAAATAACTTTCGACTTTCCGCCCTTGCTCATCAATCATATCTCGCGCCCACAGACTTAAATTTTGCTTGGTCAAAATCAGCTCATTCTGGGCACGGGTCAGTGCCACATACAAGACCCGACGCTCTTCTTCAACATCATTAAAATCACCTTGGGCACGAGCATGCGGATATTGCCCTGGCGTGACATTAACGACATAACATACTTTTTGCTCTGTACCTTTGGCCGAGTGAATGGTAATTAATGTGACGACATCCGTATCCGACTGTCGTTCGATTTCAGAAATAGACACTGGATCAAGTACATATTCCTCAAGAAATTCACTCAACTGGGTATGTTTAGATGCCAATTGCTTCACTAACTCAAAGTCACCTTGGCGACGGTTCCAGTCTTTTTTATAATTTTCTGCCAATTGCGCTTCAATCGCCTGAATACCCAAACTGACGCAAGCCTGCACTTCCTGTTTTAGTACCGTCATTTGCTTCATGATCAACACGGTTTCAGCTGGAATTCGCCCAAATTTCTCTAATTTATCAAAGATCAAATCAAACTCAGGCTCCAGTAAAAGTTGCTGAGCGAGACGACTTGCCCCCACATCCCCCACCCCATTCCACAGGGTGAGAAAACGCATCCACGCAATATCATCTAGAGGATTGGCAATCACACGTAGCAGGCTCAGTAAATCTTTCACATGCGCGGTTTCAAGCAGTTTCATGCCCCCAATAAAACGATAGGGAACATTGGCCGCAATACACGCTGCCTCAATATGCCGTGCTGCAAAGCTGGAACGCACCAAGACCATGTGATCCGACCAGCGCTGTCCTTGTAAATAATGGCGCTCTTTAATGTCGATCGCAATCCATTTTGCTTCATCAAATTCATTTGGGAAAATGTGCATGCGAGGCTTTACACCCTCACCCCGATGAGCATCTAGGCGTTTATTATATTGAATCTCCGATTGATCGAGCAGCCAATTAGAAAGGTCTAAAATTTCTTGAGTGGAACGATAGTTTTGCTCCAATTTAAACACCTGAGCATTCGGTACCCGCTCTTTAAAATGGTGAATATTTTCAAAATCTGCCCCACGGAAACCATAGATTGACTGCGCATCATCCCCCACACAAAACAGGCTCACTTTGTCTTTAAGCGGTTCAAGCAAGGCCCACTGCAAAGGATTGGTATCCTGCATTTCATCGACCAACATGTGTTTGCAGAGCGATGCTACATAGTCGGCTAAACCGTCTGACTGATCGAGTGCTGAGGCCACGATTGCAAGAATATCGTCATAATCTAAAAAACTACGGGCACGTTTTCGTGTCTCATACTCTTTCATGATTTCCGCAATTTGATCTTTAAAAGCCAAATGCTCAGGATGCTGTTTTTCCAAGGCATCACTCAACTTTTGACGCGTATTTCGTGCAAAAGAATACAGATCACACAGTTCTTGCGGTTTAGGCAACTGATTGGGATTTTTCTTATCATCTTTCCCACGAATCAGACGGAACATCATCAGCTGATCATCACGATCAATAATTGAAAACTGTTCTAAACCAAAGGCTTTTGGTACGCGGCGCAACAAATACATACAAAAAGTATGAAAAGTAGATGCGCGCAGACCTTTTGCCTGCTCACCTAAAGCCAACTCCACTCGCGCCACAATCTCGCTGGCTGAACGACGGGTAAAGGTTAAAATCTGGATTTGGTTGGCTGGAATCCCTTGATCAATCAGGTACGCCGCTCGCGCCACAATAGTTTTGGTCTTGCCACAGCCAGCCCCTGCAAGCACCAGACTGTGTTGTGACTCAGTCGTGGCAGCTTGTTTTTGTTGCGGGTTTAATTCATCAATTAGGCTGGCTAAACTCATAATCACTCATCAATTCGTGGATGCTACTAGTTTAACAAATCTATGACGTCAATATGAGCCTACAACAACGATTATCCATTTCTGTCTGGAATACATCTTCAAATTTAGGCCAAGGCCTTATGCTCGAATCAATTACCGACTCAAATATTTTAAATCAAGCTTGCTCAACATGATTTAAAAGCAAAAGTCGAGTGATGTCCTCACAGCTGTTTTGCAAATGCTGTTCTGCATTTTTCAATGCTGTGGCTAAATCACAGTCGGATTCATTGATCGAAACAATTTGACTAAACCCTTCATCAAATAATGACTCAATATCCTCTCCAACACGTCCAGCAAAGGCAATCACTGGTTTATTCAACTGTTTGGCTAACTGAGCCACTGCCCACGGCGTTTTGCCAAACTTGGTTTGGAAGTCGATACTGCCCTCACCAGTGAAGACATAATCAGCTTGCTTTATTTTCTCAGCCAGTTGGGTTTGCTCAATCACCCACGTCGCACCTGACTGAAGCTTAGCACCTGTGAATGCCATTAAGCCAAAGCCTAGTCCACCTGCGGCCCCTGCCCCTGCAACATTACGTATCTGCATATTCAGCTGTGTTTCCACCACATCTGCAAAGTGGCTCAAGTTTTGATCTAACTGCTCAACCATCACTGCACTCGCCCCTTTTTGCGGGCCAAACACATATGACGCACCCTGTGCTCCACACAGCGGATTAGTGACATCGGAGGCAATCAAGACTTGAACCTTTTGCAAGCGAGGGTCTAAAGCCTGCATATCCATCCGTTCAATCTCTTGTAAATGACCACCACCAACGGCCAGTTCAGCCCCTTGTACATCTAAAAACCTGATTCCAAGCGCTTGAGCCATGCCACTGCCTGCATCATTGGTGACACTGCCTCCGAGTGCCAAAATAATTTTTGACACACCTGCGTCCAAGGCGTGCCGAATCATTTGCCCCGTTCCCAAAGTTGTGGTTAGGAGTGGATTCCGCTGCGCAGATTCAAGCAGATGAATCCCATTGGCTTTAGCCATTTCAATAACAGCCGTTTGCCCACCATCAAATAAACCCCAATACGTTTTAATTCGTTGTGATGGCAATGGCCCTGTTACCTCACATTCGACTTTTTGACCCGCTAATGATGTGAGTAAGGCATCAACCGTACCTTCACCACCATCTGCCATGGGTACATGTATACATACCGCATCAGGGATTATTTTTTGAATCCCACGTTGCATAGCTGTACAGGCCTGCTCCGCAGTCATGCTTTCTTTAAATGAATCGGGCGCAAGAACAAAAGTTTTCATCGTGTGAAATATTCCATAAATTATATTTGCCAGCTCTCAAACTTAAATAAAAAGAGTGTTGAAATATAAAAAGAGTGCTAAAGCACTCTTTTTTTGTTCAGATTGATCATTTAGGCATCTGCTGAACTTTTCGGGACTTCTCTTTTGATATAAGAAGCTAAAGAAAGATAGTTAATCCCTTGGAATAAAATATCGAATGCTAAAAATAATCCCAACACCCAAAATGGAGCATCTGGGGTAGTTAAAATCATAATCCCAGCGATTAGGGTTAAAATACCTGAAAAAAGTGTCCACCCCCAACCTTGGAATGTACGAAATAGTATCGCATTAAAAATACGAATCACGCCTGCAATGACCAGGAATACGGCCAAAATACTGGTCAATACAACGGCTGTTTTGACTGGTGTTGTGAAAGCATAATAACCCGCAACCCAGTACAACACACCAAACAGCGCCCATAACCAGCGAAAACCGCCCTCAAAAATCTTAAAAGCCGCAATCAAATGCAGAACACCGCCTAACATCATCAATACACCAAAGATAAAGACTGCAGATAAAGTCGCGAGAGGTAGCGATGCAAAAAGGATTAAACCAAACAAGACCAATAAAATCCCTAAGCCCAGATACCACTTACGGTTTTCATGCAGTTGATGGCGAACTAAATCATTACCTACTGTTTTCATATTCTTCTCAAGTCTGATTTCGTTCATTTAGTTTTAACATGTTTTTCAACAGACTTGTAGGCATGAATTTATCCACATAAGCACACTGGATTGTGGATAAATTCGACATTATCCACAGTTACTTTTTCCAGCCAATTTCTATCGCGGTGATCTCATTCACCAAGGTATCATCAATCGTTTCTGGCATTTTACTTTGTGTTTGCGAAGTTGGTATGTGTCCAGCCATAAGCTCAGCTTTGGCTTGTGGGAACAAGGGCTGCTGATTTGGATATGCATAACCTACGGGATACATCGGTTGCCCAGTAGCTAAGTCATATTTATCACTGGCACCAAAGGCATGTAAAAGCTCATGTGCAAGCACCACTTTGTTTTGCTCTGTTTGCTTGGTCGATGCAAATAAATTCACTGAACCAATACGCCCTTTTTGCAAAGCTGTTGAGTGTTTCAGTTCTTTGGTCAGTGCAGGGTCATAATAGTTCAAATACAAAGTAACAGCTGGTGCGCCATCTGAACCTTGATGATTTTTCCACGCATAATAACGGAACTTTAAACTCCACATTACAGTATCCAACAAGCTCGCCTGCTCGGGTACTTTAGGTGGTAACTGCTTGAGCTCGCGTCCAAGTTGGAAATAAATTGAAATCGGCTGGCCACGATATTGTGCTGACATCTGCTCTAAATAGCCTTGTACCCCTTGTAAGTTTCCAAGGTTCAGTTGCTGAATATATTGCTGAGTTGTAGCCTGTCCATCTGCATTAACTGGATGGAGTAATACAATAATGGGCTTGCTCCAATCTTGATTCTGATCCCGATAAGCATTCACAGCAACCACCAATAGAATCAGCAGTAAGATTAAAATACGAAGTTTTTTCCACATCTTTGATCCCCAATTTTTAATAATTTTTTATCACAATGATCAGCACATTACGTAATTTCTAAATGTATTACAGGTTGTTGTAATACAAAGTTTTCCCAAATAAAGTCGTATAATTTTCTTTGATTTGAAAATACAGCCAAAGTTCTAGCTTCAGATAAGCTGCACCATCGATATTCAGTATGCTCATGATTCAATAGAACAGGTTGGTTTTCAGCACAAAAACCAACAAATGCGGGAATCATTTCAATCACATTCAAGCTTGGCTCATAAAACTGCTCGATGTAATCTGCACTAAATAAACGTTGAGGCTGAATGGCGGTTTCTTCTTTGATTTCGCGAAGTATCGCTTGGCTGGCGGTCTCATTTTCTTCAACCTTTCCCGCGACATGACACCAATAATCACCTTTAACACGCTTCATCAATAACAGTTTAATTTCACCCTCAATTTTTGACAATAAAACAGCGGATACAACAATAGAGCGAATAGGAATCATACATTAACCAGAATTTTTTTTATTTATCGCTATGCATCATATAAAAAATGCCCACCAAAGTGAGCATTTTATTGAATATTTCTAAGCAATTAAAACTTAGGCTTCAACCCATTTTCCATCATTGAACACCAATGACCACTTGGTTTGCTTACCTTCAGGCGTTTCAGAGCCAATATATTGCGCTTGATTCTTACGACTAAACTTCACAAGTGTTGGATTGCCTTCTGGATCAACATCAGGTGCTTGCAAAATAAACTGATACTTTGGATCAAGCTGATCAGCCACCGTACGCAATTCAGCAACCTTCGGAGCACGTGTTTCACGTACTTTCGGGAACTTACTTGCAGCTAAGAACAGACCCGCCGCACCATCACGCAGGACAAAAAAGTCATCATGCTTGGTTGAACGTAGATGTTCCATTTTAATCGGGTCGACACGCGGAGGTGCAGGTTGACCACTTTTCAGTACTTTACGCGTGTTGTCACAGCTGTTACAAGCAAAGTAAGGGCCAAAACGCCCTGTCTTTAACTGCATTTCGCCATCACACTTATCACATGGAATGGTTGGGCCATCATAGCCTTTGATTTTGAACTCACCTTCTTCAAGCTCAAAACCAGCACAATCAGGGTTATTACCACAGATATGTAATTTACGACCACCATCAATCACATAGCTGTCCATTGCGGTTTCACAAATCGGACAACGCTTTTTCGACATCAAGTCTGCTGTTTCTGCTGCATCATCGTCCGAGAGTGCTGCAAGTGATTCAACTGGTGTTAAGTTCAACGTGCCTTTACAACGCTCTTTCGGTGGCAAGTTATAACCTGAACACCCTAAGAACACACCTGTAGTTCCTGTACGAATCTGCATAGGACGGTCACATTCTTTACAGTGAACGGCTTCGACTTCAACAGGTTGGTTACGGCGCATACCGCCCTCACCTTGAGCATTGGTCAGTCGGTTTTTGAAATCACCATAAAAACTGTCAAGCAACTCTTTCCAATTACGCTCACCATCTGCCACTTTATCCAACTGACCTTCTAGATCCGCGGTAAAGTCATAATTCATGAGGTTATTGAAACTTTCATCCAAACGATCTGTAACAATCTCACCCATTTTTTCTGCATATAGACGGCGGTTTTCTAGTTTGACATAACCACGATCTTGAATGGTTGAGATAATCGCCGCATACGTTGATGGACGGCCAATCCCTTTCTTCTCAAGCTCTTTCACCAGTGACGCTTCGGTAAAGCGTGCAGGCGGCTTGGTAAAGTGTTGCGATGGATCGAGTTTTTCAAGTTTGAGGATTTCACCCACTTTGACCGCTGGCAATAACACATCGTCATCTGACTTGTTTTGACCGCGGACTTTGGTGAAACCATCAAATACCAGTGTGCGACCTTTAGCTTTGAGCTCAACACCGTTTGCATCGACTAAAATAGTTGATGACAGGTATTCTGCTGGGGTCATTTGACACGCGACGAATTGACGCCAGATCAGGTCATACAACCGCTGAGCATCACGCTCCACACCCACTAAACTGTCACCTTTTAAAGCCACATTTGATGGACGAATCGCTTCATGGGCTTCTTGTGCACCCGCTTTGTTACCATAGCGGTTCGGCTTAGCAGGCAGATACTTTGCCCCAAACTCTGTCTCAATATGATGACGCACCATATTCACCGCATCGTCGCTCAAAAAGGTCGAGTCGGTACGCATGTAGGTAATAAAACCCGCCTCATACAAACGCTGCGCCAACATCATGGTTTTCTTCACTGAGAAACCCAGACGTGTACTCGCGGCTTGTTGTAAAGTCGAGGTGATATACGGCGCACTCGGATTCACCTTGGTCGGTTTATCCTCACGTGCTGACACTTTGTAATCTGCGTCTTGAATGAGCTTCAGTAAAGCATCGGTATCGGCTTTATTGCGTAATTTTAGGGTTTTACCCGCTTGCTTGACCGCCTCTAAACGAATGTCATCCGTCTGTGATTTGGTATCTGCAAAAACTTGCCAATATTCTTCTGGGACGAACGCACGAATTTCACGTTCACGTTCAACCACCAGTTTCACGGCAACAGACTGAACACGACCAGCAGACAAACCGCGGGCAATTTTTTCCCAAAGTAAAGGGGAAATCATAAAGCCAACAACGCGGTCTAAGAAACGACGGGCCTGTTGCGCATTGACTTTATCAATATCAAGACGTGCTGGATGTTTAAAAGCTTCTTGAATGGCGTTTTTGGTAATTTCATTAAAAACGACACGTTGATAACGAGAGTCCGCACCACCAATGACCTCTTTAAGATGCCATGCAATGGCCTCTCCCTCACGGTCCAAGTCCGTTGCGAGATAAACCTCGTCAACCTGCGAAGCAAGCTTTTTCAGTTCAGCAACCACATGCTCTTTGCCTGGAAGCACTTCATAATGAGCTTTCCAGTCATGTTCAGGGTCAACCCCCATACGATTGACCAAGGCATTCTGTGCTTTTTCAGCTTTCTGAGCATCGGTCAGTTTGGTTCGTGTCGCTGGCTTTTTTTCTGCAGTCTTACTTGAGCCACCCGTCGGTAAATCACGAACGTGACCAACGGAAGACTTCACAATGTAATTCGAGCCTAAATATTTATTGATTGTTTTCGCTTTTGCAGGCGACTCCACAATTACTAAAGCACGTTTTTTCCCAGCCTCAGGAGAATCTGCTGTAGTACTTTTGGATGTGGAGCGAGGAGCTTTCGCCATATTAACCGTTAATCCTGTTTCAATGGGTCTGTAAAATTAAAGTTCAGCCAAAGACTGTAAATATGCTTTCATGGCATCTAACTGGGTTGCTCTTAAGTCAGAATGTTCATCCCAATAGATTCCCACGCAGTTTGCTTGCATATCAATAGCATAAATACCCTTTAATTCAATGGGTAAATGTTTAAACTTGTCATCACCTGTAATGAGCTCAAGCTGCTGATCAACAACACGAGCACGCATTAAAGGTAGGCGTGCATCTGGAATCAGGACACTGTAGTACGCCACCATACTGGCACGGTTCTCCGATGCCATCGGTATTTTCGTCCATTCAGGTGCCGCAACTAAACGTGGGTGCAAGCCCATCTTGCGGGCTTTTTCTCGCATCTCCCCCAAAGCTTTTTCTCTTGGACTCACACGAAGTCCAAAAATCGAGCCGAGAACGAACAAGATAATAAATCCAGCAACCCAAATTCCAATATTTTCCATAGCACAACCTTTTTATTCCTTTATTAGAGTTGCATAAGCACAATATAAAACGCAAGTTTGAACGATAAAATTAATTTAAGAACATTTCATGACTATATAAAACTTCATGTCCATTCCAATAAATATAGCCTTTATCAAGCAACTCTTTCAGTAACATACGTACATCTGACTTCGGAAACATTTGCTCAAGCAAATCACGGAGTGCATAAATATCTTTAGGTTTATTGGTTTTGAGCTCACGCAATTTGCGTGCGACCTCAAGCTGTACGGGGTCAATTTGAGCAAAATTTTTAAACAACGCTTGTTGTGCTGACAAAGTTTCCACAACAGGTTCAACAGTATCGCTCTCATCATCTTTTTTTAATTGCTGCAATACCTGTTGTAACGTTTTCGGTTCAGTAGCCGAGTCTTGTTTTTCGATATTCAATGCCAACCATTGTTTCAATACTTTTTTACGGAAACTGATTTGCTCATCATAACGCTTCACAATTTTTAGGTTGATCAGCATACCGACCACTCGTTGGGTCTTTTCAGGTACGAGTTGCAAAATATTACTGATTGAGTTTTTTAAACCATCCAGTGTGGTTGGTTTACCTGACATTTTGCCCAAAGCATCACAATATTTTTTGACCATTTTCAAGTAGGGCTGGTTTTGAATAGTCTCTAAACTTGGAATCAGTCCTTTTACCGTTTGCAAGTCTGTCTGAATTTGGATCAAATGACAACTGATCTGAGAAGAATGCATCAATGCCAACAATAGCTCGGCTGTACTGACAGCAGAAATAAGTTCAACATGCGTCTCAGGTTCAAGTAAAGCCATTAACTGCCCCACAACAACCGCATATTCATATTCTTTTTGTTCGGCTTTTGGCGTTTCTAATACCACCACTTGACCGCTACTGATCCAACTTGCCAATTCAGTTAAATCGGACAATGCATATTCAAATTGACCTTGGCAATTAAACAAATACACAGTTGGATAGTGCTCCATTATTTCGCGCAAAAGCTTTGCCGTAGGAACATTATTTTCAAGATCAAGAAGTACAACTTTTGAAGTCATAGGGCCATTTTTATGGGATACACCAGAAAGCACGTATTAGAGTCGGAACTGCATCAAAGGTCAATTATTTTGGCTCAATTTTTATAACAATGTTATTGCTGTAAATTACAGCCTTATTAAAATTGTCTGTTTCTTTAGAGATAACTAGATAACCTTCTCTTGTTTTAAAAAGTAAAATACTTGGAACAGGCTTGATCTTTTCATCTCCCATTTTTAGATAAACCCAATGTCTAGCATCTGCTTTTTTGAGATTTTCAATATATTTTTCAGCAGTTGTGCCAAATAAAACAATCCACTTTAACCAAACAATTAGCAAACCCAAAGCGACCACTATCCAAAAACTACCCTTTTCATAATGTTTATACCCTTCTTCTATTTGGTATGTATTTTTAATCTGATTTTGCTCCGTTTTCGAGTGTCGATCCAAAGATTTGAAAAGTTTAGTAACTATATCTAAAAACCAAATACATGATTTATAAAGCCAATCATTTAACATCCAATTTACAACAACTAAAATTGCTACAATTGGCATTAA